>CAZZLR010000129.1:0-3827 GCA_964655045.1 uncultured bacterium
TTTTCTTTGAGTGAGTCGGGCAAAGGCAAAACGATGTGCAGAGACCCCCAAAGGGCGCTGGCTCCGAAAAGGGAAGAAGGGGGGCGCGCGTCATGAATGTGTGCTGTCGGCGTGAGCGCAAGAAGAAGGTTTTGATGTTTTTGCCATAACGTCTGTTCTGGAGAACGCTTTTCCCCAAACACATAAAGATCTGTTTTTTCCGAGAGGGGAATTTGCATTTCCGTGCGAATGTTGCGAATGATGCGCACCAAATCATAAATCTGGACGAACTCAGATTCAATGGCTTCATTGATGTCGCTGAGGACAATGGCGCGGGGGTAAGGCGCTGTGATGCAGGCAGGACTTTGTAGGGCGCGCAGCGCTTCCTGGCAATACGCTTCAGGGGAGGAGGCGCTTTTGGGAAAACGGATTTTCACGAGGGAAAAAATTTCTTCTGTAATAAAAGGAGCGATTGGGTGCAGAAGCCGTATCGCCGCCAGTAAAAGACAAAGGAGGATTTTTTGCTTATTTTCCCGCTGCGGATGAGTTCCCTCTTTATGAAACAGAATCGGTTTGGACGCCTCCAGATAAATGGCGCAGAAATCATTCCAGAAAAAATCATAGGCGCGTGCAGCCGCCTTATCAAAAGCATACTCTGAAAGATGGCGGTGGATCTCTTCCGCCGTGCGGTTCAACATCGATAAAATCCATTGATCCTCGAGGGAAAGAGAACGGCGGTCAATGCCGCAAGATAACTGACTCTCGGAAAAGTCTTCGAGATGCAGCAAAACAAATCGAGCCCCGTTCCAAACCTTATTGGCAAAATTTTTATATTCTTCAAAACGCCTGCGATCCAAATCGATTTGCCGCGCCTGCGTGGCGCTGGAACAAAGGGCGATGCGCAAAGCATCCGTTCCATAGCGGGCGATGATTTCCAATGGGTCGATGATATTGCCCTTTGTTTTGGACATTTTTTCCCATTTCGACCCGATTCCAGAGGGGAGCGGCTCTCCCAGATCATAGCGCACCTTTTCTTCGCCTACAATATATGTGGAAGAGCCGTCGCTATTTGTCTTCCAGTACGATTTGCCATAAATCAAGCCGTGGAGAAACACCTCCCGAAAGGGGGGTTCTCCAGTGAGATATTCTCCCATGAGAATCATACGCGCCACCCAAAAAAAGAGAATGTCATGTCCTGTGACTAAGACAGAGGTGGGATAAAATTTTTTCAGATCCGCCGTTTTGCGAGGCCAGCCCAGAGTGCTGAGCGGCCAAAGTCCTGAAGAAAACCAAGTGTCGAGGACATCTTCGTCTTGGCGCCAATTGTCCGGATCCTGTTCGGCTTCCGGAGGCGCGCCTTCTTTGTCCCAACACAGGATTTTTCCTTCCGGGCCATACCAAACCGGAATGCGATGCCCCCACCAAAGCTGTCTCGAAATACACCAGTCGCGTAAGTTGTCGATCCAGTGAAAATAGGTTTGCTCCCAGTGGGGCGGAATCAGCTTGACGCGGGAATCTTTGACGGCTGCAATGAGTTTTCCTTTGAAATGGGACATGTTGACAAACCATTGCTTGGAAAGATACGGCTGCACGACTGCCTTGGATCGATAAGAAACGCCCACGCGCAGCCTATGCGGTTCCACTTTTTCCAAAAAATGTTCCTCTTGCAGCGCATGCACAACGGCTCTGCGCGCCTCTTCTACGGAAAGCCCTTGGAACCTGCCCCCGTTTTCATTGATTTTCGCATCGGGCGTTAAAAGATTGATGCTCTCCAATCCATGGCGTTTGCCTGCTTCAAAATCGTTGACATCATGCGCCGGTGTGATTTTTACCGCCCCCGTGCCAAAAGCGGGATCGACAAAAGAATCGCCGATGATGGGAATTTCTCGATCCGATAAAGGAAGCTTGACCCGTTTTCCAATCAGACCGCTATAGCGATGGTCGCCTGGATGCACGGCCACCGCGCTGTCTCCGAGCATTGTTTCGGGGCGTGTCGTGGCGACGACGATCGCTTGCGCCTCCCCTACGACTGGATAGCGGATATGCCAGAGAAATGAGGCTCTTTCTTCATATTCCACCTCGTCATCCGAGATAGCGGTTTGGAGCACGGGATCCCAATTGACGAGATAATCGCCTCGGTAAATCAAGCCTTCTTCGAACATTTTTTTAAATGTGGTGCGGACTGCTTGATTGTTTGCCTCATCCATCGTAAAGCGGAGCCGCGACCAGTCGCAAGAGCAGCCGAGCTTGCGCAATTGCCCGAGAATCTGCGTTTCACATTTGTCTTTCCATTCCCATACGCGGCGCAGGAACTCTTCCCGCGTGAAGTCGGTGCGTCTTTTCCCCGTTTGCAGAAATACTTGGCGCTCGACGACGGCCTGCGTCGCGATCCCCGCATGATCTGTGCCGGGGATCCACAGAACCTCATAGCCTTGCATCCGTTTCCAACGGATCAATAGATCTTGGATCGTATCGACTAAGGCATGTCCCATGTGCAGCGCCCCTGTGACATTGGGAGGGGGGATGACGATGCAGAAAGGAGGCTTGTTCGAAAGGGGGTCGGCTTGAAAGAAGCCTTTTTGTTCCCAAAGGAGGCTCCATTTTTCTTCGACAAGTGTTGGGTCGTAGGCGTTAGGGAAGTGGTTCATGGGAACATGTTAGCAAAGTGTTTGAATTTGTGCAAAAGTGAAACAGCTGCAATTGCCGGTTTAATTCTTTTTTTTCCCACGAAAACGCTCGTTCGATCCACCCCTTGTTTTTTTGAATTTTTCCTTTGAGAAAATAGGCTCCGAGAGCGGTCGTTGGGGGATAGGGGGAATCGAGAGGGGCGCTGAAATGTTCTCGAGCTTTGGCGGCGCCGTAGAGCATGTATAGATAAGTTCCATAGGGAAAATAAAGAGGCGAATTTTCCTGAGAGAGGGCGGCGGGGGCGTATTTATCGAAGCAATTTCGGGCGTCAGTCCAGTTGTGGTTGAGCAGGGCATGCCAGACTTCGATGGCTTCGAAGTCGAGCCGTTCCATTTTGGAAAGTTTGCATGGTTTGAGTTGCATAAACAGATTGTGCAGCGCTTCTTCGTTGCGGGATAAGAGGGCTTTGCGCATTTGGTATTTGAGACAGCGCAATTGCCAAAGAGGGGGAGATTCGGAGAGGGGAACGGGTTCTGAAGACTGCATTGCTGCGCGCATCGCCACGATCCGAGGGTGGGGGAGCTCTAAAAATTCCAGCACGTGCTTTGGTTCCTCTTCGAGTTCCAACAAGGCGAATACCGCATTGGCTAAAAGAGGTTCGTCTATGGGGTTCGCTTTGATGATTTCTGTGGCGATTTCCGCAAGGATCGGCGCTTTGCCTAGCCAAAAAGCGAGGCGGATGGCAAGAGACGCCGGGGTATTTTCCGTCGGTTCTATGAAGGGAAGCGCTTCCCAATTCTTTTCAAGACTTTCTAAAAGAGAGCATGTGTCGGGATGATCTAAAAGATTGGGGATATGGCGCAGGGCAAGGAGAATGATCCGGTAGGCGGCTTCCCTATGGGTGAGGGAGCTGTTGTGCATTCTATAAATAATATGTTCTTTGAGCAGGGGCAGAAGAAAATGTTTTGGAAATTTGCGCAGGGCAAGCTCCAGGCACTTGGATTCTTCTTCTGCATCTTCAAGCGCTTCGTAGACGAGGGCTTTTCCTAAATATTCGAGTGGAGCCCCCGATGTGCGGTACAGCTGCTCGAATTCTTTGAGAGCCGCGTGAAAGTAGGTTTCTTCCTTGCAGGCTTTCCCTTTTTCCAAAAGGGAAAGCCCTGCGCGGAAAAGAGCTTCGCGCCCTTCCAGCCTTCCCGGGAAGGATTGTCCAATCCGTC
>CAZZLR010000130.1:0-3791 GCA_964655045.1 uncultured bacterium
GGAGCGGAAACAATCAGCCTATCGGCGAGAAATAAAAACTCATCTTCTTCAATGTCTGCATTCAAAGCCGTCTGAAATTGGTATGCAAGCGCAAGATAAATATTGCCAAATTGAGTATGTGCCGGAGTGTTGGCTCCAACATAAGGGATGATTCGTCCATTTTTTTCTTTTACGTCTTTACCATAGTGGCGGTTGTAGGAGCGGCTTAAAGCCAGTTCCAAGACGCGGCGGACGATTTCTCTTGCAGCAGCGACTAAGTTAGCAACCATCCGTTCATATTGATTCTTTGAGCGCGAAAAAATCTTTAAAGCCCGTAAAAATAAAATATCTTCTCTCAAACACTGTTCTTCATTGATACAATCTTCCCCTGTGTCTGCCATTTGCTGCGCTTTTTCGCTTATTTCCCCCCGCATGTATCGCAAAAAAGAGCTTTCATGATTCGGTGCGATTTTTAAAGGGCGGTATCGCACCAGTTCTCGAGCTAAAAATGGAATGATTGTCTTTTGAAATATTTCTTCCGACAGATCCTCTGGCTTTTGCAGTTGTGCTAAAGTCTCCCTATTGTTCACAAGGCGCTGAAAAATATAAGACATCAGATCTGCGTACTCTGCCCCCACAAGTTCTTTTTCGCCCAGAGGAACCACGACATCGATCAAAGGAGAAAGATTCATATCGGACTCGTCGTAAAATACGCAGCCCTTTTCTTTCAAAAAGAGATTGATTTGCATCAGCGTTTGCACCTTTTCCTGAGAGGAACCCTTTTCTGCAAGGCGCATTCCCTCCAAAATCAACGCAAGCTCGAACATTTGGAGAAGCGATGTTTTGAATACGATAGGAGCCCGCTCTTTCCAAGCTCTCTGCAGCGTCGCAAAAATTGTGTTCAGTTTTTCTTCTTGAGCGAGATCTCCCATCGAGTGATCCAAGACATAAACATCTTTTTCAAAACGCTCTTTTTGGAACTTGTTTAAAGACCCTACTACAGAAGCAAATTGGGAATGGGTGCTTGCAATACAAGAAAGAAAACGGGGTTCCCCTTTTTCCGTGTCTTCCAAGGCCGCTAACTCTGCAAGCACCGAGAGGAGAACGCTCGTTTTCCCCCCCGCCATAATGAGCTGAAATGCAATCCCTTTTTTCTTTCCGTCATTCCGAATAATGGATTGATAGGCTTGAAGAATAAGAGACTTTTGATTTTCCCGCACCCGCAATCCGCTCAATGTTTCAAACAACAGTAGAAACGAACCTTCCTTAGGATCATAGGCACGCAACGCACTCAAAAGCGCAGACAGAGCTTCCTCATCTTTTTCCTCTATGGCGTTTTGCAGGTTTCTCAGATGTTTTCCATGCGTTGTCTCTGCCATATATTCAAAACAAGCAGAGCGCAGCTGCTCGATCTCTCGATCGTCAAGGCTAGGGTTGAGTTTTCGCAAAGCCGGGAAATAATTTCTATGAGCTGCTGAGCGCAAGATAAGGGGCAGCGCGTGAGGTTTATGGGAGACCCCTTGCCTCCTCGACAGCGTATGACGGTAATCGTTAAGATCAGACGGCAATTTTTCGGCAAGTGTGCCAATGAGCTCCAACAACTCTTTTTCTTGGCTCAAAGAGCGCTGCAGTTCCTCTTTCACCACCCGTGTTAAGGTCTCGACCGAACCCTTTCTTAAAGAAAAACGCTTTTTCTCTTGAGCTATTTTTTGATCGCGATCATAGAAATCCAACCGCTTTTTTACCTCGGGGAGCTCGTCGTCTCCATGCCGAGGAAGGGAATAGGAAAGATCCTTTTTTTCCTCCTCTTGAATCAAATAAAGATCCTTCCATCCCTGTAGGAGAGAGTCGCGCTTTTCATAGAAAAAAACGAGAGGGCTCTCTTTCGGGATGCTCTTCTCTAAAACTCCGCCCTCCAGGGGCTTCTCGAGGGGCCTAGTCCTCTCCTGAAACTTCAGGTTTGGACCCTCCCAGCCATCGGTTACGACCGCTTCCGTATCAAATACGGAATTCGGAGGAGATTCTAGGCCGCCATTCTTAGCAAATCTGCCAAGATCTTCTTCTTCCGATCGACTCAGCGCAAGAGACTCCGCTAAATCCCCTCTGTCCCCTTTGCTTCTATATTTCTCAATCGTTTCAGAAATATCACATCGGCACGTGATTGCTTTACTAGGATCGAGCAGAAGGAGAACGCGCAAAGCGATGAGGCGGACTGTGATGCAGTTCATGGATTGGTCCTTCAATTGACTCTGCAAAAACTCTGTTAGCAGTTCCAACATCAATGGTGATGCAGGATGCCCTATCGAAAAGCTTCGGAGGATTTGAGCAGATTGCTCATAATTTTTTTGGGCAAGGTACAGATGCGCCAAATAACACATTGCCTCAGGATATGGAGAATGAAACTGCCCTCCATTGTGGAGATCGTATTCGAAACAAAAGACCCAGGGTAAAGGTTGCTGTTTCCAAATATTTTGCCCCGTTTGCAGTGCGATAGGCTCATATCCTTTGGATGTGACTGCATCTCTTGAAATAAGGAGTTTATAGGAACCGCATTTGGATTCAAGGAGCAAAGATCCTTGCGCACGAAAAAGGGAATAAGGGTGTTTTTCTGAGATGAAAAACTGCGATTGATTGACATAGCGCCACTTTTTTTCTGTATCATCCCAATCAAAATGAATCGGATCCCCTTCCATAGTTTGCACCCGATGAAAAGAAATATGCCGATTTATTTGAGTCGAAGACAAGTCCCCCTGCTCTAGAAAACTCAAGAGACGAGTTGAACCACCATCCGAATCCGAGCCGCAAAAAATTGTCAAAGCTTTGGAAATCTTTTCGGGTTGAATACCGTGCACATATCTCTGATCATAATAGAGGAAGCATCCACTCTTATCAGTGCGGCAAATTTCTTTCCCTGTGGCGAGATCCCGAATGAGCAGGACCGACTTGTCTTCTTGATTCATCCAAACAGAAATATCGCTCTTCAGGATCGCTTCCGGAATATAAAAACTGCTTAAGAGGCATTGCTGAATATTCAAATAAGAAGATCCCTCGTAGATAGACGAAATCCAAAGGTCTCTGTGCCGGCTTCCCTTTATTTGAATGGCAATATCCCCAAAACGTTCATCATGAAATGAGTAGATGTCTTTAGACACCCACATCCGAATCTTTCTCTGTCCGAACAATTCCTGATATCCTCGATCAGCGCTAAAATCAACCATCCTGATGCCTTGGATCACACCTCCTTGCGTCACAAACGCTTCCCGAAAAAAGATTTTCCACTCTCTGCCTTGTCTCTGAAAAACAAGAGTTTCTCCCTCCCACTCAGCTTGAACAATTGACTCGCTCAGACCCAAAATTTGTTTCAAAATTCCTTGAGCGATAGAAGAAGGAGTACTTGATGAAATCAGATCCGCCCAGTTGAATAAAAACATTTTTCGTTGCATCTGTTGCCACAACAAGAGATCGCTCAATGGAGTAGAATCTATAAGAGCGCTCTTCAGCTCCCAAAATATACAAAAAAGATCGATCCATTCCGCGTCCTTGTGCGCGACGGGTATAAGAAGGCTCATTTTAGCAAGATCAATCTCTCTGATCTCCGCCTTCAAAACCGCTTCCTGATCTTCTTTTTTATTTTCGCCGAGCGCCTCCAATGTTTGCGTCTTCGCTTTACGCGCTGCATTCATCCATTGCAGCCAGCCTTGGGCAAAGCTCTTTTCTTCTTGTGTGATCGCTCTTTGTTCCGATACAATCTGCAAAGCACGCCCATAGATGCGAATCAAAAAGAGGATGGTATCGAGAGAAATGAGTTCCAT
>CAZZLR010000131.1:0-3745 GCA_964655045.1 uncultured bacterium
CTTCTTTTGCAGGATTCATTCCTTCATTTATGCTCCTCTTTGTAATTTGGCTGTTTTTCTTCGGCACCGCGTGGCTTTTGCTCGATGTGAACCTTTCTCTGCCAGGGGTTTCTAATTTCATTAGCATGACGGAAAAAAAATTGGGGCGTTGGGGAAAAGGATTTTGCTGGGTTGTCTACCTGCTTTTGCTCTACTCCTTGACGGCAGCGTATATCGCCGGCAGCGCGCCCATTTTTGCCGATGCGATGCAAAAAGTATGGCCGAGAGAAGTCCCCACCTGGGCTGGAGTGGCGCCCCTTCTAGGTATTTTCGGCCTCTTCGTTTACTTGGGGACAAGAACCGTCGATTGGGTCAATCGCGCTTTAATGATCGGTCTTGCCGTCTCGTATGTGATTTTGCTGAGCTTTTTGCCGCAGCACGTCGAAGGAGCGCGGCTCATGCTGTTTGATCCCGGCGCGCTCTGGATCGGAGTCCCCCTTGTATTTACCTCTTACGGGTTTCATATCGTGATTCCCACATTGACGGCTTATCTCCATCATAATGCAAAGCATTTGCGCTGGGTGCTTTTTATCGGAAGCTTGATCCCCTTTATCGTTTACACGTTATGGGAATTCCTTGTCCTGGGAGCCGTTCCCATGCAGGAACTGGCTGTGGCATGGCAAGATGCGGAAAGCGCGATTCCTCCCTTGACTCGCTCTTTGCAAGGACACCCTATTGGCTCTTTTGCAAAACTTTTCTCCTTTTTTGCGATTCTTACTTCATTTTTAGGAGTTTCTATGAGTCTTTCCGACTTTCTGTCAGACGGATTGCATATGAAAAAGGTAAGTTTCGGCAAAGAATTTTCTTGTCTGCTCACATTCATTCCACCGCTTTTGTTTGTCTTTTTCTACCCCCAAGGATTTACTCTTGCTCTGCAGTATGCCGGAGTGCTGGTAGCGCTTCTCCTTTGCCTCCTTCCCGCCTTGATGGCTTGGCGTCTTCCTGCCTATCGAACCTTATGGCGTAGGATTTGGCTGGTTAGTGTGATGGGGATCTCTTTTGCCGTCATTATTTTGGGGTTATGTTCAAGTTAAAGACGGAATTCCAACCTGCGGGAAGCCAGACGGAAGCGATCGAGCGACTCACGCAAGGGCTTCGGGCGGATAAGAAAGGGCAGGTTCTTCTCGGAGTGACCGGATCGGGAAAAACATTCACTATGGCGAACGTGATCCGAAATATGGGGCGGAGCGCCCTGATCTTGGCGCATAACAAAACGCTCGCGGCGCAGCTTTATCAAGAATTCAAAGGATTTTTCCCGGAAAATGCCGTGGAATACTTTGTCTCTTATTATGACTATTATCAGCCTGAGGCTTATATCGCTCGCAGCGATACCTATATTGAAAAGGACCTGGCCGTTAACGATCGATTGGAAAGGATGCGTTTGAGCGCCACCCGTTCTTTAATAGAACGGGGCGACTGCATTATTGTCTCTTCCGTGTCCTGCATTTATGGCCTTGGCACGCCTGAATATTATAGCCAAATGGTGCTCCATCTCGCTTTGAAGCAAAAAGTGAAAAGGGATGATGTTTTGCTTCATCTCGTTCATATGCACTATTCGCGCGGCGATTGCGATCTGACGCGCGGCTCTTTCCGCGTGCGGGGCGATGTGCTGGAAATCGTTCCTGCCTACGAAGATGAGATCGCGTACCGCATTGAATTTTATGGCGATGAGATAGAACGGCTCTCTCGAATGGATCCATTGACGGGCAAGGTGCAAGAAAGAATCGCGGCCCTTGCGATTTACCCCGGATCGCATTATGTGACGCCGGAACACATTCGGCTGGAGGCTATGGAGACAATCCGGTTGGAACTGCGGGAAAGGATCCAATTTTTTCAAGACGCTCAGCGTCTCGTGGAGGCACAAAGGATTAAAGAAAGAACTGCTTATGATTTGGAAATGATTCGGGAAATTGGATTTTGCAAGGGAATTGAAAATTATTCGCGCCATTTTTCTAAACGTCATCAGGGCGATCCTCCTCCTTGCCTTCTCGATTATTTTCCTAAAGATTTCTTAGTGTTTATCGATGAATCGCACCAAACGCTTCCTCAGCTCCATGCTATGTATAACGGAGACCGTTCGCGTAAAAACGCATTAGTGGAATTCGGGTTCCGCCTTCCTTCCGCATTGGATAATCGCCCCTTAAAGTTTGAAGAGGCTTACGCAAAGTTTCACCAAGTCATTTATGTCTCTGCGACGCCGGGCGCATGGGAGGTGCAAGAAGCCGGAGGAGAAGTGATTGAACAAATTATACGTCCGACAGGACTCTTGGATCCTGAGATCGAGATTCGTCCGGCTATGGGACAGGTAGATGATTGTTTGGAAGAAATTCGTAGAGAATCGGAAAAAGGAAGACGGATTCTCGTCACAACGCTGACGAAAAAACTCTCGGAAGATCTTTCTCAATATCTCAATGAGATTGGCGTGAAGGCAAAATATTTACACTCGGAAATTGATACGTTGGAAAGAATGCAGATTCTCAAATCGCTCCGTCGAGGAGAATTTGATGTGCTAGTGGGAATCAATCTCCTGCGGGAGGGTTTGGATTTGCCGGAAGTTTCCTTGGTGGTGATTCTGGACGCGGATAAAGAAGGCTTTTTGAGATCGGAAACAGCCCTCATCCAAACTTGCGGCCGGGCGGCCCGCAATGTTGAGGGGCGTGTGATCTTATACGCAGACAAGCAGACGAAAGCCATTGTTAATACGGTGGAAATTACAAGAGCAAGAAGAGAAAAACAAAGAGCTTATAACGCCTTGCATGGAATTGTTCCGCGTTCTGTCAAAAGAGAGGCGCCAGCTTCTTTGGAAGAAACTTTTGGGATTGCTGAAATGCCGGAAAGCATCGCTCCCTTGGCGGAACCGCTCAATGAAAATTTGATCGATCAAAGAATGAAGGAATGCGAGGAAGCGATGCGAAAGGCGGCCCGAGAACACCGCTTTGAAGAAGCGGCCCATTTTCGCGATCAGATGCACTATTACCAATCTTTGAAAATGTTGTAGGAGGCTAGCAGATCTTTAGTTCTGTCGTATCCGGAATTTTTAAGCTGTTCATAAATTTTAAGCCCTTTGGCTTTCATCCCTTGGCGAAAATAAAGCTCTCCTAAACGAAATAACGCATGAAGATCTTCAGACTTTAGACGGACAAGAATTTCCATTTCTTTCAACTCTTCCTCAGGACGCCGTAGAATGCGGTATCCCTCGATGAGCTGTTCATGAACCCAAGGATCGTTTGGCGCATATTCATTGAGAATTTGAAACTCTTCGATCGCAAGATGGGACAAAAGATTGGCTTTTGCTTCCCATTCACCCTGAGTTTTCTTAGAAACATACGGCAATGCCGAACGTAGCAAGCCGGCCTGTTCTATATAGGCGGAAGCAAGGGAAACATGCACGGCAAGATCCGTGGGAAACGATTGGATTTGCTTCACATACTCCTCTACAGCGCTCTCCAGAAGGATCTGTTTGAACTGAAACACATCTCTGCGATGGCAATGGGTAGAAAAAGAATTGCATAAAGGTTGCAGACGATAGAGCCATGAAGGAGTTTTGTAAAAATTTTTTTCGAAATCCTGAAGATAGGAGGAAAGCCGAATAAACGTTGCCGCAGTAGAAAGATGGTGTTCTTTTTCAAAAAGGGGATACTGTGCCTTTTTACAAGCGTAGAGAAGTCTTTGATTGAGTTTTTGGAGCTTCTCTGTCTTTTTTGTC
>CAZZLR010000132.1:0-3726 GCA_964655045.1 uncultured bacterium
AATGTTGTCTTTGCAAATATAATTATACACTATTCATATATATTTGTCATTATTTATTATAATAATACTGACTGAAAGAATTAAAAAAATGTAGAAAGAGGGTCTACATCGATTTTGCACTGAGATTTACAGGGGGGGAGGCGTTCCAGCCAGGGGAGAAGGGGTTCGATCCTTTGACTGCGCATTAAAAATTGGAAGCGGTAGAGATCCTTGATCTTAGGGTGGCCGGACGCGGTAACGGGGAGGATCTGGGCGTGTTGAGCGATATTTTGCTGTAGAAAGGCATAAGCGGCATGGGCGTCTCTTTCCGCTTGTTGTGCTTCCTTGGATAGAAAGAGGCACTTTACAAAGCGGCTGAAGGGGGGGAAACCGAACAGGCTCCTTTCTTTTAATTCCGCTTGGTAAAAGGCATTGTAGTCGTGCGCCGCAGCCAATTTTAGCACAGGATGGTGGGGGAGGAACGTTTGGAGAATGACCTCTCCGGGCAGCTCGGAGCGCCCCGACCTGCCGGCCACCTGCGTGAGCAGCTGAAAAGTGGATTCAGCCGCGCGAAAATCGGGAATGCTTAAGGGGGCGTCTGCATTGAGGACGCCTACAAGAGTGACGGAAGGAAAATGAAACCCCTTGGCAATCATTTGCGTGCCGATTAGGATATCGGCCTTATGCGCGCGAAAGCTTTTAAAGATGGTTTCGTGGCTCTCTTTTTGCGTTGTCGTATCTCGATCCATCCGTAACGTCCTGATATCGGGAAAGACCGCATGAAGCGCCCTTTCTGCGTGTTCCGTTCCAAATCCTTTAAAAATCAGTTCGTTGGGCGATCCGCATGCTGCGCAATTTCGAGAAACGGGCTTTTGCAATCCACATAGGTGGCATTGCAGGAGGTTAACTTCTCGGTGAAAAGTCAGGCCAAGGTCGCAATGGGGGCATTTGATTGTTGTTCTGCAGTCGGGACAGATTTGCAGTCGATGGTATCCGCGCCGATTCAATAACAGGAGGGTTTGTTCTCCTACGGAAAGTCTTTTTTGCATCGCCTCCAACAGCTCTGGAGAAAAGTGGGTAAACCCTCCTTGGATCTCAAACGCCCTCTTCATATCGACGATTTTTACAGAGGGCAAAGAAGCGTGGGAGGCGCGCAGAGAGAGGGTGTGGAGGCGATATTTTTTATGATCGGCGTTCCAACGCGATTCGAGAGAAGGCGTCGCGCTGCCTAGAAGAATCGTAGCCTTTTCTTGAGCGGCTCTCATGACCGCTACGTCGCGCGCATGGTAGAAGGGAGATTCTTCGCTTTGTTTATAAGAGCCGTCATGTTCCTCATCAACAATGATGAGCCCAAGATTGCACATAGGGGCGAAGATCGCAGAGCGCGCTCCAATCGCAATCCGAATGTCCCCCTTGCGCAGAGCTTCCCACGCGGCGGTTCTCTCGCCAAAGCTCCGTCTATGATGAAGGATCGCGATTTTTTCAGAAAATCGAGAACGAAACCGCTCGATCGTTTGAGAAGTTAAGGAGACCTCAGGCACAAGTAGGATGGCTCCCTTTCCCAGTTCTAAGGCAGCGCCGATGGCTCGGAGATATACTTCCGTTTTCCCGCTCCCCGTTACCCCGTGGATGAGATGGGCGGAAAAATGGGGCGCGTACAGCGCTGCTTGAATGGCTTCGAGGCAAGCGCTTTGCTCCGCGTTGAGTGATTTTGGAGTTGTTTGAAAAAATTCTTCCTCTTGAATGAGATCGGAAGAGACGATCTCCTTTTTCACAGAAAGAATGTTTTGTTTGATTAATTTTTGCACCGCCGTCTTGGAGACGGATCGCTGTTTCATAAGGTCGGCGACGAACATTCCTTTGGGATGATGGAGCATGGTTTCTAGAATCAACGCTTCTTCGGCATTGCTGTTTTGCAGTGCGGAGCATGCTGCGGCAGCGTCTTTGCGCGTGAGGTTTAAGACGATAAAACGTTGTGTCTTGGGTTGAGTGCCTTGGCGGATATTCGGAGGGATGAAACATTTAAGAACTTTTTGCAAAGGAGCCGCATAATAATGAGAGATCCACCGAGCGAGTTTCCATTGGGGCTCTGTCAACGCGGCCGCGTCGGAAAGAATTTTAAGGATAGGCTTGGCGTTGGGATAAGCGCAGGACGCTTTGACTCCCACAACCGTCCCGCGTACGATCTGTGTTTTGAGCGGCACTTCGACGCGCGTGCCTTCTTCTACGAGCGCCTCCCACTGCCGAGGCACCGCATAGTCGAGTTTTTTGGTCAGATTTTGATCGAGCAGAACCTCTACGAAACAGTGAGTTTCTGACATAACGCTTTCCATAAAGATCGTTTGAGCCAAGGATCTTTGAAATAAAGGGAAAGGTCGGGAAGAAGAAGAAGCGGGTAGTTTCCTATCTTTCGACTGTTTTCCGCAGGGTTTTCTCGGTAAAAGCGGCGCAAGCCCTGCAATTGCCAAAGAGCAGCGTCGCAAATGATAATGAGTCGAATCGTTTCTCCGGAGAGAAACATTTCCCAAAGATTTTCTTTTTCAATGGGTTCGGCCTCAATGAGGCGCGCATCCCCAAAGGAGGCCTGAAGCGCTGAGGCGATCTCTTCGAGTAGCTTTTTGTGCTCCGCGAGTTCTCCATAACTCAAAAGAGAAAGGGCGGCGGATTGATTTTTGATTTTCCATCTTTGCGCAGTTTGCTGCGCTTTTTTATCGCAAGGGATGGTTTCTAGAATTTTGCATTCGGGCGCTGCGCTTTTTAAAAGAGAACGGATGAAGGAAAAGTCCTTGTGCGCATCACTGTTGGAAGAAGGAGGAGCGCTTTCCGGAACCGGCCTGTCTTTCTCCTTCGGCAAAGCCGCCAAGGGCTCTTTTTTTTCTTCCTTTGGTTTTGAGGGAGCCGCTTTGGGCGCGACTTCTTCCGACTGAAGGAGAGAGGGAGGTTTTTTGCGTATATCCAAACAACTTTTCGAATTCCCCGGGTATGCAATGGAATCGGCTGAATGGGGTGCGCCGGCGAAATGGCGCGGCTTGTGAAAACGAAAGTAATCAGCCTCTTCCGCAGAAGCGAGAATCATTGGTTCTTCTTGCAAAAGAACCTTTGTTTCTCGAATGAGATCCAGCATCTCTTTAACGGAAGCTTGTATAGATCCATGCTCCATCAAGTTACTCTAAACCTTCAAGAAGATGTTCTTGGCTTGCAAAGAACGACGCAAAGCCGCGACGCGTGAATCCTTCGCATAAAGTGGCGCGCAGCTCATGCTTGCCCGCGGGGAAAAAATTGTGCAAAATAGTCTCGATGGTTTCTTTTCCAAGATGCAAGTTAAACGTTTCGCGATGTTCGATAAGATACAATAATACATTTTCATCCGTGCGCGAATCCTGAAGGAAAGGCCGTAAGGCGAGAAAAAATTCATAGAATGCCTCGCGCAGTTCTTCAGGTAGTTTTTCTATGGCGATCCGGTGATCGCGCACCCCTATGACAGCCCCTCGCATCTTTTCTAACAGAAGCGGTATTTTTTTGTCTTCGTTCTTAAAAGCCGTCAACATAATTCGCGTGTAAAAGCAGAGTTTATCCAGATCTCCTTCATTTTGTGTTAATGGATTATTTAATGAAGAAAAAATCCAAAGATCGATTTGTTTTTTTATATCATTTTTTTCGATTGGAAATTGTTTCTGCATCGTATGCAAGAGATTTTGCGATGCAAGATATTCTTGGAGAGTAAATAAAAGGGAGATGGAACGATTC
>CAZZLR010000133.1:0-3725 GCA_964655045.1 uncultured bacterium
TTTTTCCAAGAACGGGAAAATTCGGTTTGGCTTGCCACTGCACAAATTGTTCTTCATCCTTATGGAACTCTACTTCTTTTACATTCAATTCATCGGCAATCAGCTGTTTTTGTCTTTGCAGAGACTGTAGGATTTTTCCCTCTGCGCTCATCAAATAGGCTTTCGCCAGCGGCTGGCGTACCTTGATCTTGCATTCTTTGCGCAAACCATGACCTAAGCTCACTGCTATTTGCGCCGCCGCCACTTCTTCTTCCAGAGCCTTGTCGCGCAAGAGAGGATCGGCCGCAGGGAAATCGGATAAATGGACCGATTCCGGCATTCCTTCCGTCCTCAGCTCTTGATACATCGCCTCGCTCAAAAACGGAATGAAAGGAGCCGCGAGCTTTACAAGCTGCAGTAGGACAGTGTATAAGGTTCCAAAGGCCTCCCTTCGATCTTGAGAATCGCTATCCGCCCAAAACCGCGCGCGCGATCTGCGGATATACCAGTTTGTCAACTGATCGACGAAACCCACCAGCGGTTCCACCGCTTTATCTAGGGCATAAGAAGCCATCTCTTGATCCACGGAATCAATGAGTTTTTGCGTTAAAGAAACAATCCATCGATCGATCAGCGCCTCGGGCGGTTTTTCCAAAATTCGAGGCTGCCAATGATAAATATTGGCATAGGTGGATAAAAAGACAAAAGCGTTCCAAAAAGGGATCAAAACTTGGCGCAGCGTTTGTTCTACGCCGCTTTCTGAAAAACGTAAATCCTCGGCGCGTACCGCGGGGCTTCCCAGCATATAAAGACGCATTGCATCCGCGCCGAATTTTTCCATGACCCGTTCCGGATCGGGATAATTTTTGAGCCGCTTCGACATTTTATTGCCGTCTTCCGCCAAGATAATGCCGTTGACGATCACGTTTTTAAAAGCTGGCTTTTGATAGAGCGCCGCGGACAAAACCGTCAAAGTATAAAACCAGCCGCGGGTCTGATCGAGCCCTTCGGCAATGAAATCGGCAGGAAAGCTGTTTTCGAAAAGAGATTGATTTTGAAAAGGAAAATGATGCTGCGCATAAGGCATCGATCCAGACTCAAACCAACAATCAAACACTTCGGGAACGCGCCGAAATATTTTTCCCTCTTTTTCAAACGTCAGCTCATCGATGTAATGGCGATGCAGATCGGTGATTTTTGTCTGCGTCAGTGTTTCCAGTTCTTGGATGCTGCCGATAGCGATCAAATCCCCTGCCTCGCTGCGCCAAAGAGGGATAGGCGTTCCCCAATAACGGTTGCGGCTGATCGCCCAATCGCGCGCATTTTCCAACCATTTTCCAAAACGCCCTTCTTGAATGTGCGCCGGCGTCCAGTGAATCGAGGCATTGGCGGCAAGAAGCTTGTCCTTGATTTGTTCCACAGCCACAAACCAAGAACGAACCGCCTTGTAAATCAAGGGCGTATCGGAGCGCCAGCAAAAAGGATAGCGGTGGCGGAGCGTTCCTTGATAAAACAAAAGTCCTTCTTTTTTCAAATCGCGCATAATGGCGGCGTCCGCATCTTTGACCAACCGGCCGGCATAGGGAGGAACCTCTTCTGTAAAACGGCCGTTGTTGTCGACGGGGCACACGAGACTGATTCCTTCGCGCTTACAGGCGAAAAAATCCATCTCGCCGAAGGCCGGCGCGGCGTGAACCACCCCTGTTCCCTCTTCCAAAGAAACCCCCTCTTCCACAATGACGCGAAACGCATCGGCCTGATTTTGGAAAAAAGGAAAGGGAGGGATATAGTGTATCCCGGCCAAATCTTCTCCGCGCAACGTCGCCATCACCTCGACCTCTTCTTTGAAGTAAGCGCCTACGCGCGCCTCGGCCAAAATATATTTTTTCCCGCTCTTTGGCTCTTTCACCTTTACATAGGAAAACTCTTTGCCTACCATCAGCGCTCGGTTCGAAGGGAGCGTCCAAGGGGTCGTCGTCCAAGCTAAAAAAGAAGCGTCGGGTTCGTTGCGTAGGGCAAAAGCGACGACAATGGAAGGATCGTCAACTTCTTTATAATTGAGATTCGCTTCGAAATTCGATAAAGGAGTGCCGAGTTTCTGAGAAAAAGGCATCACCTTAAACCCTTCATAAACAAGGCCTTTGTTGTACATTTGTTGGAACACCCACCAAACGCTTTCCATAAAAGGGGCGTCCATGGTGCGATAGGCTCCGTCAAAATCGACCCACCGTCCCATCCGTTCGACAGTTTTTTTCCACTCTTCGCTATAGCGCAGAACAATGGATCTACACTCTTCGTTAAAAGCGCCAATGCCAAACGCTTCAATGGCCGGGGCTCCCGAGAGCTCCTTTGCTTTTTCGATTTCATTTTCTACGGGGAGGCCGTGGCAGTCCCAGCCGAAGCGCCGAGGAACAAAAAATCCCTTCATTGTTTTATAACGGGGAACCGCGTCTTTCAAGGTTCCGGCGAGGATATGGCCATAGTGGGGCAATCCGGTAGCGAAGGGGGGGCCGTCATAGAAGCAAAAGAGAGGCCCTTTTTTCCTCAGGGCAAGGGAGGCCTCGAAACAGCTTTTTTCCTTCCAAAGGCGTAAAATGCGCTCCTCTCTTTCTGCAAATGTCTCTTTTTGGTCAAATTGGAACATCTTTCTCTCGCTTAAAAGAGGTCATTATTGCTCATTTCCCCGTTAAAAGAAAGAGGCTTGTTAAAAAATCAGTAGTGTGATATAATAAGTGTATAACCTGTTGTTTCTCAACAGGAGCTTTTACGTTCCCGTTCTGAAGATCATAATCATGGTCTTTGAAACGGGGGTGTCAAGGTTTCGACTTGGGAGCTAAACATCGGTTGCATGCGGAGGACGATCCGTTGGCCTCCTAAAAAATCGGGTCAAAACAATAACTGCTAACAATAGCAAAATCGTTTCTGTCAACTTCGGTGGACAGGAATTGGCAAACGCAGCTTAACCGCTAAGAGTGCCCGGTAGCCCGGAATCAGACCAAGAGTTTCGGAATCTACTGTCATATATCTAGGTATGAACCCTGCCGTTTCGGACGGTTTAGGCGGGAGTTCGAGAAACAAACGGTTTCATCGGCTCATAGCGGAGCGCCTTCCGGCAGAGTCGATTATTAAAAAGGCACTAAGCATGTAGAGATCAATGCGGCGCTTGCTGAGGACGAGAGTTCGATTCTCTCCACCTCCAATCCAAATTAAGGCTTCAGTTTTACGACTGAAGCCTTTTGTTTTTAGTGACATACGAAGAAAAACTCACGCCGAAAATTTCAACTGAGTAAAGCCTAATTACGCAAATTTTACGCAGTAGACTGAATTAAACTGCAGTAAAACTTCCTTGATTTTTGGGATTTTTGTGCTACACTCTTCGACTTACACCAAGAGAGAAAAATGACATCCAATACAGTCGAAAAAGTTAAGGCCACAGACCTGAAAGAATACAAAGCATTCTTCAAAGAGATTAAAGAAAAAATCTTAACCTCTCAGATAAAAGCCGCTTTAGCTGTTAACCATGAACTCATCAATCTTTATTGGGAAATAGGCTCTAAAATCCACCTCAAACAGAAGGATGAAGGCTAGGGCTCTAAGACCGTCGAAAATTTAGCCAAGGACCTTAAATCCACCTTTCCAGAGATGAAAGGTTTTTCCCTAACAAACATCAAATACATGGTTCAATTTGCAAAGGAATATCCAGAATTTGCAATTAGCCAACAGGTTGTTGGCCAAATTCCATGGGG
>CAZZLR010000134.1:0-3690 GCA_964655045.1 uncultured bacterium
ATATTACGAAAATTCATTCTTTTCCAAACTTTTATTCGCTGTCTTTTTATTATTCGATTCATTTGTTGTATATGTGTGTGTGGGTGGTTGAACAAGAAGCCGCAGGGATTTGATATTATTTACGAGAGAAAGACAACACGACGAGTGGGATATAAAAAGAGGTGAATATTTCTTCTTCCTTTCTTCCTTAAAAAGATATAAATCTTTGAAAAAGAAAAAAAAAACGTGTCTGCACAAGAAGAAAAGAAGAGCAGAGGGAAGAAATGGGAAGGGCAAGGGGAATGATGAAAGGAATTTGATACAGGATGAAAAGAGCCGCCTTTGATCCGCTGCCCGATAAGGCGGCGCATTTTGCAATCTCCTTAAAGCGCGAAACAATGAGGAGCGCCACAAAAGAAAAGAGGCAAAGGAAAAAAATTTTAAAATAACTTCTGAGTAAGTACCGCCACAGAATTGGAAACATGTTTCCAGATTACCCGATTTCTTGAAAAATTGGGATTTATTTGTTGCTTTTAGTATTATCTACGGGATGCGCTGCGTTGGAGAATTGATTGCTCGACATTGGGATCGGACAAGCCCGCTTTTGCTTGGCTATTCGGGCGGGCCTGATTCAAAGTCCCTTTTGTACGCGCTTCTTGATACCCCTTGCCGTCCCTTTTTGCATATTGCCCATGTAGACCATGGATGGCGGCCGGAAAGCGAAAAGGAAGCGGACCTATGCGCGGCGGAGGCGCAGACGTTGGGAATTTCCTTTCATAGAACGAAAATCGCCCCCCAAGGGGAGGCTGCTTCGCGTGAGGCGAGGCTTCTGTTCTTTCAAAGCTTGTTTGAAAAATATCCTTTTCAAGCGCTCCTCCTGGGGCATCAAGCGAATGATCTCGCAGAAACTGTTCTGAAGCGTATTTTAGAAGGAGCTCATCTCACGCATTGGGCCGGAATGGATCCGATCTCCTCTTTGTACGGCATGGTTCTTTGGCGCCCCTTGCTCGCAACGCCTAAAAAGACACTGGAAAAATTTTTGGCGCAAAGGGGGCTGAGGGCTTTGGTCGATCCTTCGAATGAGAACCCCGTTTATTTACGCGCGCGCCTTCGCCGAGAAACGCTCCCTTGGCTTGCGCAAAATTTCGGGAAGGAAATCGAAGAAAATCTTTTACTTCATGCGCAGCGTTCGCGGGAACTCAGAGAGTATCTGGATCGTAAAACGCAGGGACGTTCCCTTTGCCAAAAAGGGGCGTGGAAAGCAGGTTCTTTAGAGGGATTGGAACGCATCGAAGCGCGCCATCTTGTGCGCAAGTGGGCGGATGAAATGCACCTTTTTTTAAGCCGCGAAGCAGTCGAGCAGATTCTTGATTTTTCTTTCGCACGAAAAGAAAGCCGCCGTCTTTCTCATCGAGTATTGGTAGACAAGGGACTAGTCCTATTCGCCTTGAGATAAATCCGGAAAAGATCCGCAATCGGAAGACAAAAATCATGGCGTTCTGATATGTGGGAGAAAAAGAGACCGGGGAATCATGCTTTACTTTTTTAGAGAAACCTGGTTTAATTGCCACTGTTAATACTATAAATCGAACAAAGAAAGGCGCTTATGGCTAACTTGAAACCTGATCCCAAAAGAAACATCCCTGGAGGGCTTCTGTTATTGATTCTGGCAGGAGTTCTTTTAATTTTTGGAATTCAGGCATTTAACGCCTCAGCCAAGGCCAAAGTTTCGTTTAGCCATCAAGCGGAACATTTGACGAACTTAGAATTAACGGTTCCGGAAGAAAACCGAAAGATTGCTCAAAATGATAACTTAGTGACCTTCACCGGCACTTTCAAGGAAAATCTTTCGGAAGAGAGCGTCCATCGCTATCGCTATCTCGAGCTTCTTGACGAGAGCCATCGGTTCGCCGCCGCATCGCAGCAACTTTCGGAAGACTTGGATCTTGCGGGAAGCCAGGTGCGCCGAGCCGCCGATCTTTATTTACATATTCGCGGCCAAGAGCTTCCCCGATCGGGCTATGCCGTCGTCGGTTCTTCATTTGATAGCACGGAGCGGGATAACTCGATTGTCATCAAGACTCTTTCGGCTTCATCGGCGATGAGTGTTCCGGCCGCGCAAAAAACGGTCTATTTCGCAGCGAAGATGCAAACGCCGGAATCTCTCGATGCAGCCGGGCGTGATTTGCGCGATCTCGTCGCCCTTTTGCGCGCTCCTTTGCTTGGGATTGGCACCGAATCGATTAAGCAAGATTTGAAAGGACTGGACGGACAGCTTGCTTCGGCGCAAGATCTCCCCGTAGAACAAAGGCTTGTGATTTATAAAACGGCCTTGGCGCAGCTGAGTGCATTGATTGGGGATTTGGGCAGAGAACAGGACGGCGTGCGATTGATGCAGCTCCGTTCCGTGCGCAGCTATGTAGAGCTTGCGCGTCAGTATGACACGGTTTTTCAACAGCTCGATCAGAATGGAGTCCTTTTGGACAAGGCGCGGGAAAAAGTTTCCAGCGTGATTTGGTTTTTTAATAATCAAGAATTGTCCACCCGCGCCCTAGAAAAACAAGACCCCGAAAAATTCGGCCATTGGTTTGCGCAAGCAAAGCAAGAATGGGATCGCTTCGATGCGAACAAGGGTTTGGCGTTTCGCGCGCCCGATCAACCGAGAAATGCTGTTCTTGAAAAGACATTTAAGAGCGAGGAACCTTCTCCGAATTACGTAAGTTATATTTTCACTATTCTCCCTTTTATCTTGGTGATTTTATTTCTTTATTTTATTTTTTCCCGTCAGATGAAAGGGGTGGGATCTTCTGCGATGAATTTTGGAAAGTCCCCTGCTCGTCTTATGACCAAGGAGATGAATAAAATCACATTTAAAGATGTTGCGGGAGCGGACGAGGCCAAAGAAGAGCTTTCGGAAATTGTGGATTTTTTAAAAGATCCGCAAAAATTCACGGCGTTGGGCGCGCGGATTCCTAAAGGTGTTTTATTAGTCGGCCCTCCGGGGACGGGAAAGACATTGATTGCGAAAGCTGTAGCGGGGGAGGCGGATCGCCCCTTTTTCTCGATTTCGGGTTCTGATTTTGTCGAAATGTTCGTTGGCGTGGGAGCGAGTCGTATCCGAGACATGTTTGATCAGGCAAAGAAAAACGCTCCGTGCATTATTTTTATGGACGAAATCGATGCCGTGGGACGCCATCGGGGCGCCGGCATCGGCGGCGGACACGATGAAAGGGAGCAGACGCTCAATCAGCTTCTTGTCGAAATGGATGGATTCGACACAAGAGAAGGGGTGATTTTAATGGCGGCCACAAATCGTCCCGACGTTCTCGATCGAGCCTTATTGCGTCCGGGAAGGTTCGATCGGCGCGTGGTCTTAGACTTGCCCGATGTAAAGGGGCGCTATGAGATTCTCAAAGTGCATGCGCGTAAAATTAAAATGGACGCTTCCGTCGAACTGGAGGGGATTGCCCGCAGTACGCCAGGGGCTTCCGGGGCGGATTTGGAAAATATTTTAAACGAGGCGGCTCTTTTAGCTGCGCGCAAGGGACGTTCCGCCGTTACCTCTGTTGAGGTGAAGGAAGCATGCGACAAGGTACGCTATGGAAAAGAACGGCGCAGCCTCGAAATTGATGAAAACGAGAAGAAAACGACCGCATTCCATGAATCGGGGCATGCGATCGCGGGGCTGCTTGTGAAATACAGCGATCCTGT
>CAZZLR010000135.1:0-3687 GCA_964655045.1 uncultured bacterium
ATCGTCGATTTTCGACGCTTTGACGCGTTCAAAATATGACATTATTTGTTTCTTTTGGTGTTAGATAAAAGATTCGGGAGGCCGCCGTTTGCAGTTCAAAGGCCGCTAAATAGTCGGCGTCCCAAAAAGATCCTTTTCCGGCAAGGGGAATGACGGAAAGGCGCGTGCTGCAAGAGGTTTTCAAGAAAAGATTTTCTCCGAAAAGAACGGGGTGCGAGGGTCCTTCGTAGCGCCGAAGGCTTTTTTGCTCTAGAAATGTGGAACCGACGCAAGCGGACCGGGCGCGAACGTAAAAAGAAAACGCAAGGGGCGGAGCGGATTCCAAGCCAAAAAAAGAAAGGGCTAAAGAGACGGAGGTTTCTTGCAGAGAAACATCCAAGGCATACCAAACCTCGGGGGAAGCGATGGGCGACGCCCACCGCCCCCGATGTTCTTGCACCGGACGAATCCCAAAACCTTTGGGATCGTTCAAGGGGAGCTTTTGCGGGCCGAAGGCGCAAATGGACGCATTACGCGCAACAATGGTTCCTTGCGAGCCCGTTTCCCCTGAAAATGCGAGAGCGCATACAAAAGCTCTCTGAGCAAGAGATCTATCTGAAACATTAGAATCATTCAGCCCTGAGGCTTTGGCGCAGCCTAAATTCCAATGTTCCAGGTTGTTTGAAGACAGATCACTCAATCAATTGTTTCATTTTCTTGCCGGGCGTGAACTTCACCGCTTTACGGGCGGGAATGATGATCGCGACGCTGGCGTTTTTCGGATTGCGTCCGATCTTTTGGCGTCTTTCGACTACCTCAAACACTCCGAAGTCACGAAATTCAAGACGATCTCCTTGAGACAGAGAATCTGTCATCGCATCAAGGAAAGCTTGAATCACATTCCGAACGTCATTAGGATGCAATCCCTTCGATTGAGAGATTGTTTGAATTAGTTTTTTCTTTGTGACGGTGGCCATTTCAGAACTCCTTCGCGCACCTTGGCTTTGATTTTGCTTTGTATTCTCAGTCAAGCTAATTTCTCCTTTATCGGATCACCTTTTTATCTCCACAAGAAGATAAAACCGATCCCAATTTTTCTCTCTTCCGCTTGCCGTAGAAGCCTACGTATAAAGAGGTTCACTAGTTCAAAATAACGGCCGGCGATTATTTTTCAAAACAAATTCTTTCTACCAAGACTTTATTTTTTTTTCCAGATGCCAAGAGAAGATACGAACCATCGATCAGATCCTCGGAAGCGATTGTAGCAGAAGCTTCTTCTACGCGCCGATTATTGAGATACGCGCCCCCGTTTTTAATCAAGCGCACTCCTTCTCCCTTACTGGCAATCAAGGATGCCTTTAAAGCGAGATCGATATATTTCACTCCGACAATTTCTTCCAGAGGAAGACCTAGGCGCGGCACGTCGGCTGCGATCTCTTTGAGAGACTCGGAACTCAAGGGCGTGTCGGTTCCGGGCGCCAGTCCTGCCGTCGCGCGCCGCGCCAAATCGAGTCCTTCCTGTCCATGAACGAACAATGTAAGCTCCTCGGCCAATCTTTTTTGCGCGGCATTCGGCTCCGCGTTCGGTTGACCCATGGCCTCTTCGAGAGAGCGAATTGCATCGAGGTCGAGGAACGTAAGCATTTTTAACAGACGGATCACATCCGCATCCGGAATACGGAAAAGATATTGGTAAAAATGATAAGGAGAGAGTTTTTCAGGAGAAAGCCAGATCGCCCCCTCTTCGCTTTTTCCAAACTTCTTTCCGTCGCTACGCACGAGCAAGGGCCAGGTTGCGCCATATAAAGGAGCCCCCCGCAGCCTGCGGTTGAATTCAATGCCCGCGGTGATGTTTCCCCACTGATCGCTTCCCCCCATTTGCAAGGACACGCCCCATGTTCGATTGAGGTAGTGAAAATCGTATGCCTGCAAAATTTGATAGCTGAACTCGGTGAAGCTCATCCCCTCTTCCGATTGGAGCCGCGCACGGACGCTTTCTTTTGCCATCATCGCGCCAATACGAAAATGTTTTCCCACATCGCGCAAAAAATCGATCAGCGCAAATGAACCAAGCCAATCGCCGTTATCCACGATCACGGGGGGAGAGCCCGACGGGAAATGAAGGATTTTTTTGAGAAGCGCAGAAATCCCCCGGACATTGGCTTGCAGCGTCTCATCATTCAAAAGAGGTCGCTCTGCGCTCTTTCCAGAGGGATCGCCGATTCTTCCCGTTGCACCCCCAATCAAAGCGTAAGGGGCGTGACCTAATTTCTGCATCCAGGCGAGAATGACAAGTCCGGTCAGATTTCCCAAATGAAGGCTATCTGCAGTGGGATCAAATCCCACGTATACTTTGATGGGCTTTTCGCAAAGCCGTCCGAGTTCTTTGTCCGTCATCTGTTCGATGAGTCCGCGCTCTTGGAGCAGCTCGATCACGTTTCGCATGAAGCAGTCTCTCTAGGGATGTGCAAACTGCGGCTCAATTCCTTGGCGAAACGCTCCACCTTCAAGCTCAAAGAAGCTGCATTCTGGTTTTGATCGAAAAGCCGAATGTCCTTTTTTCTCAAGAGAACGCGATCCGACGCGTTCGATGCGATCCATTTGTGAATTTTATCAATTGTATCCATTAAGGCCGGTTTTGTAATCAGTAAATCTTGAGCTTCCCACTGTTTGCGTAACTTTTCCCTAGCCCGCTTTGTCTTTAAGCTTTCAGGCGCGATTTTTTTTCGACTTTCACGTTTGCTTTGCATGAAGATTCTCCTCGACTCCCGCAGAATATACAGAAATCCGTTTAATGTCCAGCCTCTTCTTGAAAAGGAGACGCTGGAAAATTTGTTCTTTTTCCCATACTATGAATTTCATGGAGAGGATACAAGCAAAGACTGCAGCGGCGCAAAAAGCAGCCCGCCTGATCCAAGAAGGGCAGACCGTGGGTCTTGGCACGGGATCTACGGCCGAATGTTTTATTGCGGCATTGGCGGAGCGGTGCGGCAGAGAAGGTCTGCGCATCCAAACTGTCTCCAGTTCCGCTCAGTCGGAATCGTCTGCAAAACGGCAAGGGCTCAATGTGATCGAGATCAACAGAGCCGCTAGAATCGACATTACCGTCGATGGCGCCGATCAAGTGGACCGCGAGCTCCGCATGATTAAAGGAAGGGGCGGCGCCCACGTCAGGGAAAAAATTTTAGCTGCGTCGAGTATCGATGTAGTGGCTATTATCGATGACACAAAATGGGTCGGCTCTTTAGGGGGGATTCCTTTACCTCTGGAGGTGATTCCCTATGGGTCCGAATGGACGAAAAAGAAAGTGGAATCCCTCGGTTTTCCGTGCTCCTGGCGTCTAGGGGAGGGACGCCGGCCTCTCGTTTCTGAAAACGGCCATCTCATCCTCGATCTTGCCTTGAAAAAAGATCTCGAGAATCCAGAGCAGCAGGACGCCCTCCTCCGAGCCGTTCCGGGGGTCGTTGACACGGGTTTTTTTTTGGGAATCGCCCATCGGGTCATTATTGGATATGAAGACGGCGCAACCAAAGAATATACTCGAACAATCTGAAAAATCTTAGTGAGGGATAGGGGAAAATGCGTTATAATAGGTTCAATGTATCCTAACTCGCAATCACGCCTTCAAAATTGGGCTCTTGCAAAAGCCTCATCCCCAAGGGCTCCTCTTTGGATTGGTATACTCTTTTTTTTAGAATTGACTCTCTT
>CAZZLR010000136.1:0-3660 GCA_964655045.1 uncultured bacterium
GATCATCTTTTAAAAAATTGTTTTTAATGCTCGGTCACCTGCTTTAAGAAAAGAGTGGCGATCCTACTCCCTCTCCTTGAACCTGGGAAGGTTGGCTGCGGCCTGCGGATCTAAGATCCAGAGCGCCTTATGGATATGCGTGCCGACGCGGCTGGCCGGATAAGGGGATTCCAGAGGTGCGAGCAGAGCCTCGCGGACAATAGAGGCCTTGGCGGAGCCCAGGGCGTAGACGGCGATGGCGGCGCTTTGATTGATGCAAGGGACGGTGAGCGTCATCCGCGCTTCCGAGCACATCGGAGGAGCCGTATACAGAACGCAGCGCTCTTTCTCTTCTACGGAACTTTGCTGAGGAAATAGAGAAGCGGTATGGCCATCGGCGCCCACCCCCAGCATCATCAGATCGAAAAAAGGGGGAAAAAGGGCGCGCCGCAGCGTTTCTTCATAGGCCAAAGCGCCAGCTTCCCCAGGCAGCTCCACAGGCATGGGAAAGATTTGAGAAGGGGGAATAGGAAGATGTTTGAGCCCGGCTTCCATAGCATGATGGAAGTTGCTCCTCGCATCGCTGAGGGGAACCGCTCTTTCATCGCTCCAAAATAACCAAACGTCTTTCCAAAATAAATCGTTGGAATATTGGGAGAGCTTTTGATAAATCGCTTGCGGCGTCGAGCCTCCCGAAAGAGCCACGGCAAAACGCCCCCTTTGTTGTATTGCCCTCTGCGCCGTATGAACCCAGTGCTCCGCTGCAAAGACGAGAGCGGCCTCCGTGCTCGCGGCACATAAAAGATCACGCCTTTCATCCCAAGGCTGAATTCCGATGTTTAGCATAAACACTCCTTGTCCAAGACGAGCAGCGTTTTAAGAGCTTCTTGAAAATGGGCGCTTGTTCCCCGCGTGCAGACCTCCTTGACCAGAGATTGCCCCAGTGCGCTTTTGCCAAGGATGAAAGGATAAGGCAGCTCGCACTTTTCTTCTGAAGAAAAGTGGATTTTTACAAGATGGCGCTGCTTTGCTACCCTGGCCGCTGAAAAAAGGTGGCCGTCTTTTGTATGCAGTTCTACGGAAAGAAGCGAGCCCGCCCCCAAATCTTCTTGCTTCTCTGCTACGATGCGCGCATCGAGCGAAGCGAACTGAAAGAAAAGAGCTGTCGGCGTCTGGCGCGCGGATGTTTCCAATTTCCATTCCAATCGACTGGCAAGCCAGGCCAAAAGATACATGGCTTGTACTTTGAGATGGCAAAAGAATTCCGTCTCCTTTGCATTATACACGATTTTTACAAATGAAATATTTTTAAGCATGGCTTGATGTTCAAGATCATTGAAGCTCGATGCGATCAAATCACGCCACCCTTCCATTCTCGCCCAGTTCAAGTCTGCAAAACCTTGCGGTCTGCTTTGAGGCTTGAGAAGATTTTCCGCAAATCGAAGCAGGTTATTCGCAGATTCCGAATCATAAATGATACGCGTGGCTAAGGATGACAAAGGAAGAAAAAGAGGATGAGGCTCCCCCGGATCCGCCCCCCAAAGAAGATAAACCGGCAAGTCGGGGATCAGGTGGGGCAAAAGGAGGAACTCCGCTCGATGCAGCTCGGAAGAAGAAGCTCCGATATCAATTTGATCGCAAGCGAATTTTATATTTTCCTCGAACTGAGGCATAGTTACGGAAATCGCCGTCTTGAGATAAGGAGTTTCTGCCGACGGATCTTCTGAAATAAACAGAGTGCGGCAGGGGAATTTTTTGACAATGGCGTCGACAATATTGCGAAAGTAATCGGTTCTGTCGGAAATGCGGTTGAAGACAACGAGATTGAAAAGGGAAGCCCTCATTTTCTTTTCGTGAGCCAGCTCTTTCCAGATCTTTGCCAGCGCCGATTCAATATTCGAGGGATCGACAATGTGCTGCGCAATTGGATTTATGGCATCCTCCAGACGCGCCCATCTTGCGCGATCATGGCGTCTGCCTCGGAGGGCCCCCAGCTTCCGGCCGCATAGGAGACTGTCTTTGCAACATCCCCTTTTTCCCAAAATTCTAAAATAGGGGTGAAAAAATCCCACGATCTTTTGACTTCGTCGGCTCGGGCAAACAAGGTGCTGTCGCCTAAAATACAATCCCAGATGAGACGCTCGTACGCTTCGGGAGGAGATTGCCCAAAATAAGAGCTGTAGCGGAAATCCATCTTCACGGGCTGGATCGGACTGCTCGGCCCCGGAACTTTGCAATTCATTTTCATGGCAATCCCTTCATCGGGCTGGATACGGATCGCAAGTACATTCGGGTCATTTCTCTGCCCGTTTTTTTGAAATAAGACTCCGGGCGCATCTTTAAAAGTGACGGCGATTTCCGTAACTCGTTTCGGCAGCCGCTTTCCTGCCCTGAGATAAAAGGGGACGCCTGCCCAACGCCAATTATCGATGAAAAGACGCATGGCGGCATAAGTTTCGATGGAAGATCCGGGCGAAACATTTTGTTCTTGTCTGTATCCGACTGCAGGAGCGCCGTTGATGAATCCGGGCGCGTATTGTCCGCGCACCACGTGATGCTCAAAATCCTGTTGCGAAAAAGGGCGGATCGACTGAAGGATTTTGACTTTTTCATCGCGGATGGCGTCTGCGCCCAATGTGACGGGCGGCTCCATCGCGACAAGAGACAAAAGCTGCATCATATGATTTTGCACCACGTCGCGCACAAGACCTTCTTCTTCAAAAAAATGACCCCGCGTTCCTATGCCGATTTCTTCTGCGACCGTAATTTGGACATGATCTACATGCCTATAGTTCCATAACGATTCAAAAATGGAGTTCGCAAATCGGAAGACCAAAAGATTTTGTACGGTTTCTTTGCCAAGATAGTGATCGATGCGATAGGTCTGCGTTTCATCGAGATAACGGGAGATCTCCGTCTGGAGGGCGGCTGCCGAAGACGAATCTTTGCCAAAAGGTTTTTCAATAATCACTCGCGACCACTGCGCATTGCCGGGGGGATAGATGAGTCCCGCCTTGTGTAATTTTTCGATGATGATCGGAAAATATTTCGGCTGTACGGAAAGATAAAAAATCCGATTGCCGCGCGTTGCAAGACGTCCGTCGATCGCCTTGAGCTTTTTTGCTAAAGACTCATAGCCCGCATCGTCATCGAAGTCGGAGCGATGATAAAAAATTTGCTCTTGAAAACCTTCCCAGAAGGAAGAATCGAGGGGTTGGACTCGGGAGTGGGCGGCGACGTCTTCTTTCAGTTCCTCTCGGAATTCGGAGTCGCTTTTGTCCCTGCGGGCAAACCCGACTAAGGCAAAATTGGGGGGAAGAAGCCCCTCTCTGCCCAGATTATACAGGGCAGGCGCAAGGCGCCGTCCCGTCAGATCTCCGCTTGCACCGAAAATAACGATAACGCAGGGATCGATAGAGCGGGAACCTCGTCCTGATTCTTCTAGTGGATTCATGATCGCGATTATACAGGTAAACTTTGGGAAAAGTCAATTTTCCGGCTAGAAGCGTCCTCCGCTCGGCGTCTAGGGAAGGGAGGAAGGTTGCGGAGAGAAGTTGCGGCTTGTCTATTAATAACAAAGAATGGTAACTATTCAGGTCGCGCCGCAGGCGGGACCTGAATAGTTACAAATTTTCTTTCTCAAAAAGTATAAGATCTTTAATAATGCTTCGATATGAAATC
>CAZZLR010000137.1:0-3651 GCA_964655045.1 uncultured bacterium
CAGATCTTCGAGGCTGGAAAAAATATCGGAGGAAGGAATGTCCGCCATAAATCCAAGGTGGCCGAGGTTGATGCCTAAGATGGGGATTTGCCAGTGGGAAAATTGATGGCTGATGCGCAGTAAAGTGCCATCGCCTCCCATGGAAATAAGAAATAAAATATCCTTCTTGTCGACGATAGAGAGGGGAACGGCGCCAAATAAAGCAGCTTTCTCGTCTTCCGCGGCCGTTTGAATGCCCCTCTGCTCAAAAAACGTGCGGATTTGCAAGGCCATCTCAAAAGAACGATCTTTCTTTTCATTGGGAAATAAGGCGATCATCGGATCCATTCCTCGAGGATGCGCCGAGCTATCGACGGAGCGTCGAGGCTGAGCTCTTGGATCAATTCTCCATGGCTTCCGAACTGCACCCATGCGTCGGGAATGCCGAAGTTTAACACGCGCGTCGTCCCATAGCGATGAGTCATGAGAAAATGGTTGAAAATCATCCCGAAGCCTCCATGAAGGGCATGTTCTTCCAATGTCGCAACATAAGGGTAATGGGGAATTATTTCATGGAAAAATTGTTCGTCGAGCGGCTTGACGAAGATCGGATCGGCAATGGCTGCGTCAACTCCGTAAGAAGCCAGAATTTTTTTGACTAAGAAAGCCGTTTGGCACATGTGGCCTAAGCCGATGAGCAAGATTTGCTTGCCGGTAGACAAAAGCTCCGCGCGTCCGATGGGACGGAAAACAAGAGGCTGTATCGGTTCTTCCGTTTCTAGATTGGGATAGCGGATAGCGCAGGGTTTTTTCCAAGAAAAACTGCTCTCCAGCAATTCTTTCAATACATGACCGTCTCTTGGCTGCGCAATCACCATATGGGGCATGGCGTTTAAGAAGCTCAAATCGTAAATCCCGTGATGGGTGCTGCCGTCGGGTCCGGAAAGAAAAGAACGATCGAGCGCAAAGACGACAGGCAGCCCTTGCATGCACACGTCTTGAAATACGTTGTCGAGCGCTCTTTGTATAAAAGTGGCATAAATGCAAGCGACTACTTTTGTTGTTCCTCCCAGCGCTAGGCCTCCGGCAAAGCTCACAGCATGCCCCTCCGCGATGCCTACATCGATGCATTGGCCGGGAAGCTGCTCCATCAATTCGTCGAGGCAGGATCCCGTAGAGGTCGCCGGAGTAATGCAAATGAGGGAAGGGTCTTTTTGCGCCATCGCAAGGAGGTGCTTGCCGAAAATTTTCGGAAAGGTAGGACGGGTTGAAGCGCTGGGTAAAAACTTGCCGCTGCACAGATCAAAGGGCCTGACGCCATGGTATGGCGTGGGGTTGGCAACGGCAATGGGCATCCCTTTTCCCTTGACGGTGATCACGTGGAGCAAAACGGGATAATCTAGATTTTTGAGCGATTCGAGTGTCTCGATGAGGGCGTCGAGATCGTGTCCATCGACCGGGCCCCGGTAGCTGAACCCGAAATCTTCAAAAAAGGAGGACGATCCCTTGGAAAAACGGCCAGTGTCCAGACGTTCTAAAATATCTTTGATATGTCCGACGTTTTTCGCGATGGACATGGCGTTATCGTTCAAAATAGCGAGAAAGCGGGGTGTTTGCCTTGGAACGTTGTTCAATGCTTCCAAAGTCAGACCGCAGCTTAAAGAGGCGTCTCCTAAAATAGGAAGAATGTGCTCGCTGCTTCCGCGAAGGCTGCGTGTTTTGGCGACGCCGAGGGCAAGAGATAAGGCGGTTCCTGCATGTCCGGCAAAGAAATGGTCATGAGGAGATTCTTGAGGGTGGGTAAAACCGCAGAGTCCCTTGTATTTGCGGATTTGATCAAATTTCGCGTCTCTTCCCGTAAGGAGTTTATGAGGATAGGCCTGATGGCTCACATCGAAAATGAATTTATCGCGCGGCGAGGAAAAGACGCGATGCAGGGCGATCGTCAGCTCGACAATTCCTAGGTTGGAAGAAAGATGTCCCCCATTGACGGACATCACCTCGATGATCCGTCTGCGGAGATCCGCAGCCAGTTCTCGTAGAGCGCCGGTAGAAAGAGTCGAAAGGTCTTCGGCAATCAAAATGGAACCTGTTCTTCCTCAAGAGGGGTCAGTTGCGGCCGACCGTCCGCGCCGAGCAACGTCTCCCCGGAGGCGCCTTTGACGATTTGATCGATTTTTTGTTCCGCGGCCTGCAACCGCTTTTCGCAATGACGCATCAGTTTTTCTGCCTGCTCGAAAAGAGCTAGCGATTCTTCCAGGGAAATTTTATTTCCGTTCATGGCCGCAAGAATTTTTTCCAAACGCTCGTGCGCCTCCTCAAAGGAGAGATTTTCAGCATGATTCATGATTATTTTGTTCCACAAAGTTTACAGAAGCTCCGGCGCGGCCGTCGTGCAGAAGGGCGGAAAAGATTTGACCCGGCTGCAGCTCTTTTGCCGACAAGATAACCGAAGAAGATTTTTCACAAAAGAGGATCGCATATCCCTTTTTCAAAAGGTGGTTGGGATCGAGCGAGCGCAAATGTTCCCAAAGAAAAGAAATTCTTTGTTTTTTTTCGCGTAAAATTCTCTTCATCGCCAAGATCCATCCCTCTTGTAAAGACAAAAGCTTTTCGCGAACCATGCGCAGACGATTGGAGGGCTTGAGAAGCTCAAGGGTGGAACGGGCGGAGTCGATTTGCTGCGTTGGTTGCGCTAAGAGCCGGTAGGGGGAACTGAATAAAGGATGGCTTTTCAGGGCGCAAAGACGCTTTTTTTCTTGAGCGGTTCTTTGTGAAATTCTTTGCCGGCTCGTTTGGCGCGCCTGCGCTAAAAATGCAATAAGATGAGCGGTTTCAGCCACGGCAATTTCTGCGGCCGCCGAAGGGGTGGGGGCGCGCACGTCGGCGACCCAGTCAGCAATCGTATAATCGGTTTCGTGGCCGACGGCGGAAATAATCGGAATCTCAGATTCAAAAATGGCCTTTGCAACGATTTCTTCATTGAAAGCCCACAGATCCTCTATGCTGCCGCCTCCTCTGCCGACAATGAGTAAATCGGCCATCCGAAAACGATTGCACTCTGCAATCGCCGCGGCGATTTCCGGAGCGGCTCTTTCTCCTTGAACATGAACGGGATTGAGAAGAATTTTGGCGCTCGGACTGCGTCTTTTTAAGACATGGAGCATATCCCGCAGCGCCGCTCCCGTGGGACTTGTAATGAGGCCGATCCGCTGAGGAAATCGAGGAAGCCGTTTTTTCTTTTCCGAAGAGAACCAGCCGCGCGCTTCTAATGTTTCTTTCAATTGCTGTAAACGGATGAGCAGCTCTCCGCGCCCGAGAAATTGGATTTCGCGGACGACGATTTGATATTTCCCTTGCGGGGCATAGAGGCTGAGCTCTCCCTTGGCAATAATTTGGTCTCCGTCTTTGGGCATGCGGGAAAGCTGCGCTGCGTTCCGTTGAAAAAGGACTGCGGAGATCTGGGCCCCTGCGTCCTTCATGCTGAAGTAAAGATGTCCTGAAGATTGCAATTTGAAATTGCTGACCTCCCCTTTCAGGGAAAGGGTGCGGAAATTTGCATCTAAGACAGTCTTGATGGCGGAGGTCAGTTCTGTTACGGTGAGTATTGTCAAAACTTTCTCATAAATTTGGTGGGGAGCGGCATCCGGGTTCGAGGGTGATTTTCCTCGA
>CAZZLR010000138.1:0-3622 GCA_964655045.1 uncultured bacterium
ACGCCGAAAAACAACAACAATCGCGTCATCCGAATCGTCAAGATTCTCCGTATCGGGAATCTTTGTCGATAGCTGCATGAAAGCCGTGTTATGCACGACAGGGCTTTTCGGGTCTTTTATGATTCTGCAATCTCTCAACTTTTTTAGGGTTCTTTCAGCTTTCGTGGTTTAAAGCCAGGAGGGTGGACGTTTTCCTAGCTTCATTAGCTTGTGGGTCTGAATGTTATGATTTTTATGGTCATACTGCAACGGGATTTTTATGCGTAAAAAATTATGTTGTCTTCTCCTATTGTTCGCAGCTTGGGTGCCATCCAGTGTGTTGCCGCAAGGCCTTTTACAGACGGGGGACATTCCCCGTGTGATCGATCGTTTGCTTTTTCTTCATATTGAGAATAAGGAACTCAAGCCTTCCCTGATTCGAAGATCCTTGAAGATTTATATTGAGAATTTTGACGGGGATAAATCGTATCTTCTTGAGTCGGAAGTTTCCCCCTATTTAAATCTGAGCGACCAAAAAGCGGAAGAAATTTTGAGCCGTGTGCAACGGCGTGATTATTCGGATTTTATGGAGCTCAATGGAATGCTCGAAAGGGCGATTATCCGGGCGCGGAATTTGAGGGAGCTGATTGCGGGAAGGGTGATTGCGGAGATTCGGGAGGAGACGGGCTCTTCTCCAAGGGTATTCGCGCGCTATCCTCAGTCGGAATATGAAATCGTAGAACGCCAAAGAGCTCGTTTGGCTCGGTTTTATCAATTTCATCAGGAAAGGAGCCGTCTTGACACGTCGGAAAGGAAGAAGGGGGTATGCGAGCTATTTGAGCGCAAGACACGCCGTTTTGAGGAAACGTATTTTTTCAATCCTTATGATTCCTCAGCGGAGAGGCAGGAGCACCTTTTTTCTTTACGCGTCATCAAATCTTTTGCAAAGAGCTTGGATACGCATACGGCTTTCTTTAGTCCCGAGGAGGCATACGAGATGCGTCTTTCTTTGGAAAAGAGATTCGATGGCGTGGGCGTCGTGCTGTCGGAGGGAATTGATGGGGTGATGATTGCTGAGCTGATTGAAGGGGGGCCGGCCTATCGATCGGGGCAGATTAAGGTGAACGATCTTTTAGTGGAGGTCGACGGGAGGCCTCTGGGATCGAGTTCGTTTGAAGAAGTGCTGGATCTGTTAAAGCAAAGGGATCGGGCAGAAATCGTTCTTGGGTTCAAACGTTTGGATCCCATGTTTAAGAAGGAAACCTTTTTTCGCGTTGCTTTGAAAAAGCAACCCATCGTGATGAAAGAGGACCGAATTCAGTCGAGCTATGAAAAAGTGGAGGGAGGGGTGATTGGAAAAATTTCTCTTCACTCTTTTTATGAAAGCGGGGATGGGACAAACAGTGAAAAGGAAATGAAGGAGGCCATCCGCCGGTTTCGCGCTGTGGGAGAGCTGAAGGGGCTCGTTTTGGATTTGCGGGAGAATTCGGGGGGATTTTTGGGACAAGCGGTGCGCGTGGCGAGTCTGTTTGTTTCTAATGGCGTGATTGTCATGTCGAAGTATGGGAAAGGAGAAATGCATTATTTACGCAATCTTTCCGGAAAAAGCTATTTTAGTGGTCCTTTGGTCGTCTTGACTTCAAAAATGTCTGCCTCGGCTTCTGAAATCGTCGCACAGGCTTTGCAAGATTATGGAGTGGCTCTTGTGGTGGGGGATGAAAGAACTTTTGGAAAGGGGTCGATACAGTATCAAACGATCACAGATAAAAACGCCGATCTCTTTTTTAAGGTGACTGTTGGAAGATATTATACGGTATCGGGGAAAAGCACTCAGATCGAGGGGGTAGTGGCCGATATTGTCGTGCCGACTCAATATGCTCCCTACAATATTGGCGAGCGGTATTTGGAGTATCCTTTGACTCCCGACCGCGTAGAACCGGCGTACAATGATTCTTTGAGCGATCTTGATGCGCGTTCGCGCCCGGCTTTCGAAAAGCGTTACATGCCCTCTTTGCAGCACAGAGAGTCGCAGTGGAAGGAGATGCTGCCAATTTTAAAGCAAAACAGCGCTGCGCGGATTGCTAAAAACCCAAGTTATCAAGTTTTTTTGAAGAAAATGGAGTCGATTAGGCTGCGTCAAAATAGCAGTATGGTCAATAGCATTGATGCGCCTTTCGACCCCGGCGTTTCCGATCTTCAGATGGAAGAGGCTATTAATATTCTCAAGGACATGGCACGCCTCCGGGCCGAATCGGAAGAGCGGCAGGGACTGCGTCTCCTCGAAACAGGGTCTTAAAAAAGACGCTTCTTGAATAAAAATTCCCCTATTTGCTATGCTTCTGCCGAGGTTGAATCCTTCCTCAGGCCAGATAGCTCAGTTGGTAGAGCAGAGGACTGAAAATCCTTGTGTCGCTGGTTCGATTCCAGTTCTGGCCATACGTTTTACGTTCTTGCCGGCGTGAACGATTCGGAGTCCTAGATTTAGGCAATCTCCTTCTGTAGGGGAGAGTTCTCCGTGGGATACAGCTTGAGCTACTCTATGAGTATCGGGGCTTCTTTTTTAGGTGGAAGAATGCGATCCAGCACAAGCTTGATTCCTTGAATATTTCCACGCTTAGCTTCTTCTATGGCTTTGCGACAGATTCCCTCAATCTCTCCTTCAAATAAAGCTTTTGCTGCGATGGTCGCTTTATTCCTGGTTCCTCTTGGTCTGCCAAGAGGGTTCCCCGAATGCCCCTTTCTAAACTTCCCTTGTTTTTTCTCTGTTTTATCAGCTTGGCTGCGGTTTGCAGCGGTTTCAGGAAGTCCAAGAAAAGTAGGCGACAACGAAAGATCGATATCTTCAGAAAATCGATTGATTGCGCCAAATATTTTTGATAGGGAAGTGCCTCCTTTGAATACAAGGCTTTCAGAGAACTTTGATTCGAATAGAATACTGAGTAACCAGCACACGAAGAAATCTTTCTCCATAATTACTGGGGATATATTTCTTTGAATGGCGGCTTGTTCAATGTACAGATGCCGTTCATCAGAAGATAGTTTTAAAAAATCAAGTTTCACTTCAAGCCTCCTCGGCTAATTCCTTGAAAATAGAATGCATCCATTCCGGTGCAAACCGAATATCTTTGAGCAGTTCTTTGCGAGCATTCAATGGTATAGTTCGTTTTAAATGTTCAAGTCGTTCAGGGGTGACATTTTCTTTGCCTAATTCACGGAACGCTTGAACTAAAAGACCGCTGAGCCGTCCTGCCATCGCCATGTTTTTGGGAGTTGTGCGTCGTAGCTGGATGGTTGTCGACCCTATTTTTACCGTTCGACTTGGCCCGTCTGTCAGAAATACAACTTTAGCAGGGACTTGTTCGGATAGTCCCAGGATATTTGCTGCATAAGCGCCCGTTGGTTGAATACGAGTGCAATCTCTGCCAACTAAGGCCTCTGCTATTTTTTCTGGAGACGGTTGAAGTGTTCCAAGTCTAGGATGTTCTTTAGGAAAATCATATATTCCCCTTGCAAGACGACGGATGGTTCCTTTTCGAACGAGTCGATGAAGAACAGTATCAACAGTTTGTCGACTGCCAAGGCTCAGAAGATCCGTTGGAACAAATACTACGCCCTGGCCTTTGGGGCCGAGAGCAGTAAATAT
>CAZZLR010000139.1:0-3598 GCA_964655045.1 uncultured bacterium
CTAACGCATGATCGATGCGACAATTACATGATGATCAAAAATCAGATCTCCAAAATGAATGTCTCAAGCCAATATTTGCAGCAAGTGCTGCATCATATCAAAGAAAAATCTATATTGTTAAAAGGAATGGGACATCATTATATCTTTGCCTTAACCCCCAGCCGACACTTGCTCCTAGCGCACAGGGAAGATGACAATAATATCTCCATAGAAAAGAAAATAGCTCAATTTTTTAAAGAAAACGGGGTATGTTATGTAGACATGTGTGAAATTTTTCGTAATACGCCTAATCCCAAAGAGCTATATCAGCCCACAGATTCCCATATTAGCGCAAAGGGTGCGAAAATTATGGCCGATGCGCTGAAACAATACATTCTGAGTTTGGAGCAAACTCAAGAAATCTGTTTATCCGAATTGTTTTCCAAGACGCAGGTTCCAGAATGAAAAAAGTGTCAAGGACTGCCACACGCTTCTGAATTTTTTAGACATAAAATTTTTTTTTTGCATACTTGTCGACAAGCTTATTGTCACGGGGGAATATTTTTTATGGCATATCTCGATTTCATCACCTCGGTGCATACGACGACCCAAAGGGATTACTTGCGACGAGTGACCGAATATCCGAAGGCCGAAGCGGCCAAATTGGCCAAAAAATTTGATGTTGATTATTGGGACGGGGATCGAAAAACGGGATATGGGGGCTTTGTCTATGATGGCCGTTGGAGAGTCGTCGCTAAAAAATTAGCAGATCATTATCAACTCTGCAAAGGCAAAAAAGTTTTAGACATTGGCTGCGGGAAAGGGTTTTTGCTCTACGATCTCATGCAAGCTGTCCCGGGATTAAAAATTTACGGCCTTGATGTTTCTCAATATGCCATCGATCATGCAAAACCGGAAGTACAACCGTTTCTTGTCCATGGGTCCGCATCAAAGCTTCCCTTCGAAAATCATTCCTTTGATTTGATCCTATCTTTCAATACGCTACATAACCTTTACTGCTATGAACTCGACTCCGCCTTTCGGGAAATAGAAAGAGTGGGAAAAAAGGACAAATACATTGTGGTTGAATCCTATCGCAACGAAGAAGAAAAAGCCAATCTGCTGTACTGGCAGCTAACATGCGAATCTTTCTGCACGCCCCAAGAATGGCAATGGTGGTTCCAACAGACAGGATACTCTGGCGATTACTCATTTATCTATTTCGAATAACGATTGTATGGAAGAACTCAAGACAAAAAGTCCCCAAGAAAAAGAAACTTGGGAATCAACAAAACCTTTATTAGGAGCGCACCAAGTAGAGTTAGGCTCCCATTGGTCTCGCACATATCGGCATGATCCGGCCTGTCTTCCGCATGTTCTGTCAAAATATAAGTTCTCTTCTAAAATCGCTTGCAGAGGGGGCTCTATTCTAGAATTGAACTGTTCTGAAGGTATTGGAGCGTCCATCCTCGCAGAAAATATGGATGCTTATCTAGGGATCGATGCAAATGCAGAAGCGATTGCGGCCGCCAAAAAAAACTTCTCTTCTCCAAAATTTCAATTTATTCAAGATGAGTTTCTCAAACAGCAGTATACCCCGGCAGAAACCCTCATCGGCTTCGATATTATGACGCAACATCCCGCCCTGCACATTCAGTCTTATCTAAATATGGTTTATAACCATCTCACAAGCCATGGAATTTGCGTTCTTGGAGAGCCTTACACTACAGCTCGCAACTATGGCGGGACTCTCGACCCCTTTCCCTCCTTAAGACAAGAGATGGAACGTTATTTCCACTATGTATTCCCTTTCTCGATGCAAGAAGAAATCGTATCTGCTGGATTGTCACTTTCTGCTTCCTATATTCTTTTTGTTGGATTTGAAAAAAGGAGTCGCCATGGATAAAATGCAAAACGGCCAAAATGCATCCGACTCTATCATCTTAGGAAAATACATCTCTTATTGGATGAATAAGACGCCGCGAAGAACATTGCACTGTCTATCTTATTATAAATTCGCCTCGAAACTCATCGGAAAAAACAAAAAGGTTTTGGACCTTGGATGCAATGAAGGATTTGGAACTTATTTAATTGGGAAAGAATGCGGATTTGCAAAAGGAATTGACTTCGACGCGGACGCCATATCCACTGCAAGGCACAATTTTTCGGAAAGCTGTGTTCAATTTGAAATCGGCGATTTCTTAGAAATAACAGAAACAGTCCCCGAATATGATGCAGTAATCAATTTCGATGTCATCGAGCATATTTATCCGAATCATTCTCTGCAGTTCTTCCAAGCCATAAAGAATCAATTAAACAATTATGGAACATGCATTATCGGAACCCCTAGCCTTATTTCTCAAACATTCGCCTCGGAAATTTCTAAAAAAGGACATGTGAATATCTACAATTATGAAAGATTACGATATGAAATGTCTCTTCATTTTGAGTACGTTTTCATTTTTTCTGCCAACGATGAGGTCGTTCATACAGGGTACCCCGCCCTTGCTCACTATTTCATTGCCATAGGCTGCAAAAAAAAATGAAAAAGATCGTCCCCCTTATTATCGGTGTAGATGGACTGATTGGCCACGCTCTTTGGAGACAATTTCAAATTGAGTTTCCAGGAACATTGGGAACTAGCCGTAAAGGAACGGACGGTTTGCCTTATCAGGATTTGTTTTCTCCGGATTTAAAACAGCTTCCATTAGATTCTTTTACTCACGCCATCATTGCCGCCGCATCTCCCAATATCCGAACCTGCGAACTACAGCCGGAGTCCACAAAGCTCTGCAATGTTTGGGGAACGCTAGAAACTGCTAAAGAGCTCTTAAAAAGAGGGATTCGCCCCGTTCTCTTTTCTACCGATTATGTATTTGATGGCACTCAAGGTAATTATATCGAGACCTCTCCCCCTAATCCAACCAATCAATATGGAAAGCAAAAACTAGAATTAGAGCAAAAAATACAAGCCTTATCTTCTGGAAACTTCCTATTGCTTCGGCTTGCCAAGGTGTTTCCCAATCATATCGAACCCACAGGTTTTTTTGGAGAGATCACAACGGCCTTGCGTCAAAATAAAAAGCTCAAGGCGGCAGAAGATCTCCTTTTTTCTCCAATTATGCTGCAGGATGTGGTTCGCGGCATTTCCTTGCTTTTACGCAACAATAGAACAGGAATCTACCATATAGGAGGATCCGAAGTGTGGACTCGTTATGACCTTTCTGTCTATATCGCAAATCAAACCCGGCTTCCCTCTCGCTTCATTGAGAAAATCTCTATCGATTCTCTCAAAGAACCCTTCATAAGACCGAAAAACACCTCCCTCCTTTCGGAAAAATTAGTAGCAGACACAGGTTTACAACGAACAAGAGTGAGTGATGTCATCGCAAAACTATCCGTTATATCCAAATAACCTGAAAAGTTGTTTGGATATACAAATGGATAAAAAATCAGAAACCACGATCCTGATGCCCAATTTTAATCATTCCCATTTTTTACGAGAGAGTATTTATAATATATTCAATCAGGACAAGCAGCCTTTAGAGTTAATTATTATCGATGATGCATCAACAGATAATAGTGTTTCAGTAATCGAAGCATTGACGAGAGACAATAA
>CAZZLR010000140.1:0-3485 GCA_964655045.1 uncultured bacterium
GAACTCTTGCTTAACTCTTTGGGGCGCGGCTCTCGCGCTCCTTTTGTACACAAAATAAGTTCCTTACTCGTGGCTATTTACGCAACAACGCCGTTTCCTTGTCGAATCCTTCGCCAAAATAAGAACGTCTTGCTTCCGGATCATTGAGAAGTTGCTCCGTGGTTCCCGATAAAAGGACTTTTCCTTCACGGATGAGATAGCTTCGGTCAACGATGGAAAAAATTTCACGCGCGTTATGGTCTGTAATTAAGACGCTGATTTGTTTTTGTTTTAGGACGGAGATGAGATGCTTGACGTCGGCAATAGCAAGGGGATCGATGTTGGCAAAGGGTTCGTCCAATAATAGGAGAGAAGGTTCTGTGACAAGCGCGCGGGTGATTTCCAGACGCCTCCTTTCACCGCCGGAAAGAACCGCTGCCTTTTCCTTGCGTAGAGGTTTCAAATGCAGTTCATCCAGAAGCGCTTCGAGACGCAGAAGTCTTTCTTTGCGCGTGAGGGGAAAAGTTTCTAAGATGCACAAAATGTTTTCCTCGACAGTGAGCAGACGGAATACGGAGGGCTCTTGCGCGAGATACCCTAACCCCATCCGAGCCCGCTGATGGATTTGTCGATGGGTGATTTCTTCTCCTTTAAAAAACACATGTCCGCCGTCGGGGCGGATCAATCCAATCGTCATATAGAAAGCGGTCGTTTTTCCGGCGCCGTTCGATCCGAGCAATCCGACGACTTCCCCGGGAAAAATCGAGAACGAGAGTCCGTTGACAACCGATTTTCCGCTATAGCGTTTTATTAAGTCTTTTGCTTCTAAAAGAGTCATAAGTCGATTCCTGGTTTTCAGGATTGAAAAAAAGATGCATATCGCCATAGGCTTGGATCTGGTCCGGCAAGCGTATTTCTAGAAGAGGCGCGCTGATTTCCGTTCCTTGATGCCAAAATAAAACACGCGCGTTAGGCGCTTCGCAAGCAGAGAGGATGAGTTTTTTTTCCCGAGGAGATAAAATTGCCTGATCGGCAAGCGCATATTTCGCATCGGCCGTCTCCCGCCCCGCGCAAAGAAATGCAGAGACAAGACGGATCTCTTCCTTTTCTAAAAAAAGCTCGCTGCCCTGCGCCTGCATCGTTTCTCCTAAAGGATTTCGTGTTTGGATGGAAACCTCTTGGAACTTTCCTTCTTGGCTTGGCAGCCAAAGTTCTCCTTGCTCAGCGGAAAGAGACAGGGTCTCGTACGGGGAATGGCGGGAAGCAAGCCCAGGCCGTTTTTCCGAGCCGATTTCTGATGCGGATTCTCTTTTTTTTATATGGGTTCCTTCAATCCCTGCCATTGTTTCGCGCACTCTTATTTTCCCCTTCTTTTGGAAAATGGCAAGCTCGGATGTATCCGTGCAAAGAGAAATATCGGCTGCGGAGCCCCAAATTTTTTTGACGCCTCCTTTCCTCTCTTGGCATAGAGGAGCTCTTTCCTTGTTTTTTGCAAGAATCCGTTCCTGATTTTGCGCCATGAGTTGATTGTATACGAGACGATCCCCCTCTTCGAGAAAAACGCATTGACGAAAAATACCGACCGCGAAGATCGTTAAGCCTGCAAGGGTGAGGAAAAAGGGTGTTCTGAACATGCGCAATATATTTTTTTGAGTTGAGCGAGAAGATGGGGCAGCTCTGCAAAAGGATAGACGGAGCTTGCATCGCTCTTTGCCTGTTCGGGAGAAGGATGCGCTTCTAAGAAAATCGCGTTGGCTCCTGCCGCAACGGCTGCTTTTGCCAACGTTGGGATAAACTCTCTTTTCCCCCCTGAACTTGTTCCGAGCGCTCCGGGGAGCTGTACGGAATGAGAAGCGTCAAAGCACACCGGATAGCCGAATTTCTGCATGGTAGGGATGGAACACATATCGCTGATTAAAGTGTTATAACCGAAACTCGATCCTCTTTCCGTCAGTAAAATTTTTGTACATCCTCCTGATTGCAGCTTGTCGACCACATTTCTCATATCCCAAGGGGCGAGAAATTGTCCTTTTTTGACATTGACCGCCGCCCCCGTTGCCGCCGCTGCGATGAGGAGATCGGTCTGCCGGCATAGAAAGGCCGGAATTTGGATCATGGCGCACACCTCTCCAGCCTGTTTAGCCTCCTCAGGGGAATGCACGTCGGTCACCACGGGGAGGCCGCATTCCGTTTGCACCTTTTGCAAAATTTTTAATCCTTCGTCGATGCCCGGTCCTCGGAAAGAATGAATGGAAGAACGATTGGCCTTGTCATAGCTTGCTTTGAAAATGAAAGAAAAAGGAAATTCTTGAAAGATCTCTTTTAATTTGTCTGCGCAAAAGAGCGTATGGCTTTCGCTTTCGATGACGCAGGGGCCGCAAATGAAAGCGAGGGGTTGGTTAGAGCCGATGGAAAATGTTCCAAGATCGAGATTCTGCATGAGGGGATATTAACATAGAGAATCTTGCTTGGCAAGCAGCTTAATAGGATGCGAATGACGATGACGACGTCTTGCGTGTCGTGAAAACCCAGGCCTTAAGGCCTGGGTTTTCACTGTTCATAGATCTCTTTTCTTCTTTTTTCTCACAAATCAGCGATATCGATGATACGGTAGAAATAGCGACTGCTTAATAGAGCGTCGGAGACTGGACCTAAATGAAGCAAAACGGGCGAAATCCCGAAGCCCCTTGGAAGCGTAAGAGAAGCTATTTTGGTTTTCATTGCATCGATCACCTCAAGTCCCAATTCACGACGACGCATTTTGACTTCACAGACAAAAAGAGTGTTGGAATGCATTTGAATCAGATAGTCAATCTGGCACCCTTTTTTGCGGCCTGAAGCTTTTTGAAAATAGGGATTATCAATAACGACATCCTGAGCGTGAATCCCAAGTGCTCGATAAAGAAGAGATCTATTTTTCAGCAAAAGATTTTCGAGTTGGAAGCCGAGCATAGGTTCCCATCCAGGCAAGCTAGAAAGTGGGACTTCTAAAAACGACCCTTGTTCAATTTTCGTCAGATTGGGTTCGATATAATGGATGTAGAAGCGAAGATAATTGTCGGACAGCCGATATAGTGTCAGTTTTCCAGGCTTACCTGTTTTTAAAGACCAATCTGGATGTTTACTGACAAATCCACAGATTTCAAGAGCTTTAAGATGATGGCTCAGTGTGCCGCTCGGCGCATAAGCCATTGTTTTTTGCAGAGTAGCCCGGTCTTTCATGCCTTGGCTTAGTCTTGTGATGATCTTTTTATAGATCTCGCCTCTGGAGCTGAAAAGATCATTAAAAATCCGGTTAAATTCATGCACCAAAAGGCCGTTTTTTTCAAAACAGAGGCGTTTAATATTTTCATCAGCGCTTTGATGAGTCTGAATCTGTTCGAGATACCAAGGCACTCCTCCAGTCACACTCAAAATCTTAAAAAAGTCGAGGTCTGACCCTTTGAAGCCTTGAAGATTCAGTAATTCCCTGCATTGTGGAATCGATAGTTCCATAAGTTCCAGAT
>CAZZLR010000141.1:0-3415 GCA_964655045.1 uncultured bacterium
AGAGAGAGTATACACTAAATATTTTTTAAAATGTGGGTGACTTCAAGCCCTTAAGGGCGGGGTTTTTCAAAAACGGGTTGGGAGGGGTTCGAAGCCCCCCCCAAACCAACACAATCCCAGGCCTTAAGGCCTGGGTTTTCACACGGAAAGGGAATATGCATGGGGGTGAGGGCTGTTTTTTTTGTTCTTAGAAAACGGCACGCCGTTTGATGGAATGTTTCAGAGTTGTCCGTCGTATAAAGTCGACACAAGCCCGGCTCTTTTTGAGGGTTGAGCAAGCCCCGCGCGCTTAGCTGCCGGCGGAGTTCTAAGGCTGTATGGCGGGAAGGATCGATTAAGGCGACTGTCGGGCCGATGACTGCCTGGATCGCTTTGCGAAGGAAGGGGTAATGTGTGCAGGCAAGGAGAAGAGCATCTATATTTTTCCCTTTCAGGGGTCTTAAGTAGCGCTCGATAATCAGCTTGGCCGCCGGATGATTTGCAAAGCCTTCTTCCACTAAAGGGACAAAGAGAGGACAAGCAATGGGAAAAATCTGCAGTTGCGGATCTTTGGCACGCAGATGCGATTGGAGCAGGCCGGATTGGAGGGTGCTTTGCGTGCCGAGGAGAGAAATTTTTTTATTGGAGGCCTTTGCATAAAGCGCGTCTAGGGCGCTATGAATGACGCCCATACAAGGAATGGCAAGGGTTTGCTGAAGCGATGCAAGCGCGTGAATGGAAGCGGTGAAACAAGCGATAACGAGGAACTTGATGTTTTGCTTTGCAAGGAATGAGGCGCATTGATGAGTGGCGTGCGCAATCGTTTCAGGGGATTTATTCCCATAGGGGAGCCTGGCGCAGTCCCCTAGGTAAATCATATTTTCAGAAGGCAGCAGCCGCATGGCCTCGCGCATGACGGAGAACCCGCCGACGCCTGAGTCAAAAAACGCGATGGCGCTTTCAGGAGAGAGATTCACGGTTCGATGGGAATTTTGAGTTCTTGGTCTACGACAATCAAGTCTTTGGCAAGATCATTGAGTTTTTTGATTTTCTCTACCTTGGTATGATGGGCGTTTGCAATCTTTTCCAATGTATCTCCGGGACATACGCGGTAGATTTTGTAAGGCGTTTTGAATGATTTGACCAATGTTTCGATGCTTCCTTTGATTTTTGCGAGTTCTTCAAAGCGGCGGTTTTGGGATAAGATTTCTTGCTCCAGTTCTTGAATGCGGCTTTTAAATTGGGATAGGGCGAGCGTGGTTTCGTTAGCATGAGAAGCCGTCTGCCGCCAACGATTCTGCGCGCCTTCCTGGGATAGTTCAAAAGCGTTCCATTTTTTCTCTAAGGAAGAAAGATCCTGTGCTAAAGCATCCAGCTTGTCCCGCTGTTTTTCAAGATCATGCTGTTTAAGGGATGCAAGAGCATTTTCATAATATTTAATGCGTCCGTCGAGAATTTGCAGTTCTGTTTGAAAACAGTTGGTGTCATGTCTGAGGTCGTCTAGTTCCGTTTGAACTTGATGGAGCTTGATTTCCCATTGGTGTTTTTCATCATGAGGCGATGTTTTTAAGGGAGAACAAGCGCTTGCGGAAAAACAGCAAAGGTAAAGTGCAGACCGTCGTAATATCCTCAAAAAACTTGGGGAGTCGGCGTTTAGGCCAGCGCAAAAGCTCTTGCGGTTGGATGATTTACGATGTACGCCTGTACTGAGAAACGCAGGCTCATTGCAATCATTGGCGCAGCCTAAATTCCAACTTTTCAAGTTGTTTGGGGATAGATCAAGGTTCATAAATTTTGAATTCGGATCGGCGGTTGATCCTCCAATCTTCGGAGCTATGGCCTAGGGAAATGGGTTGTTCTTTACCGCGGGACACTGTGTAGATGCGGTTGAGATCCACTCCCTGTCCGACCAGATAGGAGCGTACATAATTGGCTCTGCGCATGCCGAGAGCTAAGTTATAGGCAGCAGAAGCCCTTTCATCGCAATGCCCTTCGATCGTCAGAAGAGTTTTGGGATGTTCTTTGAGATATTTGGCTATGCGGGAAAGAATTTCGAGATCCTTTTTTTCTTTAATCGAATATTCATCTGTATGGAAGTGAACATTTTTGAATATGGCTTGCAATGTTTGAGAAGGAGCGAAAAAATCACTTAGGGAGGGAACTCCTTTTTGGCCGGGAATTCCTTTAGGCTGAGGGAGTGCGTTTTCCGAACTTGCCTGCATATTTTTCAGATCGGAATCTTGCAGAGGAATGAATTCTTCATCATAAGGGCCGATGAATTCTTCATCGGAGGTCAAAAGCCTCGATTCATATTCTTTCCCGAACATCGCATCGACGCCCCGATGCATGTAGCGTCCCGCTGTCTTGAGGTCTTCCCATGTCTGACTGCTATTGCGCACGCAGCTTGTGTGCAAGAGCAAAAGAGCGGTGCAGACAAATCGAGAGTTATGCAAAAGCCGGTTCTTTTTTTTCATTCTCAACTCCACCAACGGATCTAACTGGATCGTTTCGAGTCCGCCTGCTCTTTTCTTCGTCGAGTTTTCGCGCTACAAACGACTGAAATCAATGAGCGGAACGGACTCTTCTTTTACTGTATCGCATTCTCTAGTTTCCCAACAAGGGAAACGCTTTAATCCCTCTCCTTTGACAAGGAGAAAAGGTTTTTTTTGCAAAATAGACAGAACATAAATTTCAGCACAGCAATCGCTTTCCGTATTATAGGCAAGGTGGATGCTATCGGGAGCCCAAGCGGGATTTTCTTTCATTTCGGCGCCGAAAGTAAGCTGCGATTCTTCTCCTGTAGCGCAATCATAGAGCCAGATTTGGCGTATGCCGTCGACCTTAGCTGTATAGGCGATTTTTTTTCCGTCGGGAGACCATGCGGGGGATGTGTTCTCTCGATTTTTGACAGTCAGTAAGCGGGGCTTGCGCCGTTGCGTATCTGCCCGCTGCGGTATGCCGAGCGCATAAATGCGCGGGGAGCCATCCTTATCCGACACGAAGGCAATTTCCTTTTCGTCAGGGCTGAATGTCGGAGAGGCCGTGCTGGATCTGGGCGCTGAAAAAATTTGGCGCGCTTTGGATCTTTCCTTGAGCCCTTCTTCGAATTTCTGGATAAAAAGGTCGGGTCTCCCCGCAGCGTCGGCGATAAAAGCAATCCGTTTTCCTGTTTTGGATGCAGCAACAAGCGCCTGATTGCCTCGCAAAGAGACGATAGGCAGTTTTTCTTCCGGATGGGCAAGGGTGGAGAGAAAAATTTTGGATTGTCCCTCATTATGAAAAACATAAAGAAAAGGTTCACGGCCATTCCGTTTAGGCAAGAAGACGGGGTTTAGGCAATAGCCTTTTTCTTGGGTCAAGGGGCGCGCTCCTTCGCCGTCCGCATCGCAACTCCAAATTTCGTATGTCCAGCTCCACCCTTCTTGTTCTTGATTTT
>CAZZLR010000142.1:0-3389 GCA_964655045.1 uncultured bacterium
CTTGCTGGAGCTTTTATTAGAGTCGGTAATTTTTTCAATCAAGAAATTTTAGGACTTCCTTCGACGCTCCCCTGGGCGGTGGTATTCGGCCATCCTGCCGACGGCAGCGCTCCCATACCCCGCCACCCCGTCCAACTTTACGAGGCTCTGAGTTATTTAATTATTTTTTTTATTCTCCGTTTTGTGACGAAAAGCTCTTCTTTTTTCTTGGCGCGCGGCCGCACGGCAGGGCTCCTCTTTGTTCTTGTGTTCGGCGCTCGATTCTTGATGGAGCATTGGAAAGAGGAGCAAAGCGGCTTTTTTTCTGTTTCCTCAATCACGATGGGGCAGGTCTTAAGTATTCCTTTAGTCGTTTTAGGTCTTTTCCTTTTTTTGCGTTCAATGAAAAAATAAGTTTGGATTGACCGATTTCCATGCAGGGAGGATAATGGGTTCAAGAGCAAGGGGAAAGGATCTCCCTTTCCCTCTTTGAGGGAAAAAATCCCTTTTTGAACCATTTAACTAGAGGAGCGGCGCTTTTGCCTTTGTTTTAGAAAAGGCTTTTTGAGCGTTGTCAAGAGGATGAATTTTGTACATGTTGCGGGACATCTCGGGGCCGATCCCGAAGTCCGTTTTACTTCAACCGGAAAAAAGGTCACTACGCTGCGGCTTGCAGCGCGTTCTCGAAAAGGGCAGACGGAAGATACAATTTGGTGGCGCGTTACGGTTTGGGGCGAGCAATACGATAAGCTCATTTCTTATCTTAAAAAAGGGACGGCGATGATGGCAGGCGGAGAACTTCATAAGCCTGAAATATTCAACGATCGGGAAGGAAAGCCGCAAGTTTCTATGGAGCTGACAGCGTCTTTTCTTCAATTCAGTCCTTTTGGAAAACCGGGGGGAAGCTCTTCGCAATCCGCAGCGGAAGGACAAAATTCCTTTCAGCCAAACGCATCGCCGGTTCCTGCCTTTTCTTCGTATGGCCAGGAAATGTCGAGCGGACATGGAAATGAAGAGGTGCCATTTTGAAGATCACAACGCTCTCTTCATTTGAGCAAAGAATGCAGGCTGATGTTCTCATCCTTCCTTTTTGGGAAGGGGGGGGGAAGGCTTTTCAGGAAAAAGTTTCTTTTACTCCTTTGGAAGATTTGTTGCATTCGGGAGACTTTAAAGGAAAGGCCGGCGATGTTGTTTTCCTATATGGAAAGGGGGGGAGGGAATCCCGCTTCCTTGTTTTGGGTCTTGGGAAAAAAGAAAACGTTTCTGCCGAATCGCTTCGTAAGGCTTTTGCCTCGGCTCTCAAACGGATCAAGGAAAAAAATCTGAAGAGCGCGCATCTTCTTTTTCCCCTCCTTGCAGAGGAAATAGCGGGAGCGGTATTAGAGGGGATCTTATTATCCAACTATGCTTTCAGTCGATTGAAAGGAGACGCTTCGGAAGAACGGATTCCTCGATTGTTGGAGACGCTTTCGATTTCTTCCCTTCCTTCTAAAATCGAAAAAGCCCTAGATCGATATCGGACGATCGCGCAGTCGGTGTATTTTGCGCGCGATCTTGTCAATGACAATGCAGACCATGCAACGCCTGAGAAATTTGCAAAAGAGGCGGCTTCTTGGCTGGGCGGTAAAGTCAAAACCACCGTGCTGGACTGCGTGGATTTGGAAAGAGAGGGAATGGGTCTTCTCTTGGCAGTGGGCCAGGGGGCGCGTTATAAACCTTGCATGATCCAAGCTTCTTATCGAGGCGATCCTGAGGCAAAAGAGCATATTCTTCTTGTGGGAAAGGGCGTCACTTATGATACGGGCGGACTGTGTTTAAAGACGGCCGATAATATGTTGACGATGAAATGCGATATGGCCGGTGCGGCGGCGATGTTAGCCGCTGTCAAGGCGGTAGCGGAGCTGGGACTGAAGGTCAACGTGACTGTGTTAGCGCCTCTTGCAGAAAACGCCATTGGTTCCAAAAGTTTTAAACAGGGGGATGTGTATCGTTCTTTTTCCGGAAAGACGGTAGAAATTCTCAATACGGATGCGGAAGGGCGTTTGATTTTAGCCGATGCGATCGCTTGGGGAGTCAAGCATTGCAAGCCGACGCTTGTGATCGATGCAGCGACATTGACGGGAGCGATTGTCATTGCTTTGGGTGACGAGATAGCGGGGCTCTTTTCGAATGACGAGGCGCTTGCGCAAGATCTGGCAGACGCTTCCCATTCGACGGGGGAGCACGTCTGGAGGCTGCCTTTGCATGACTATAAGGCGTCTTTGCATTCCGACATCGCGGACCTGGTGAACATGGGAGGCAGGGAAGCCGGTTCAATGAAGGCGGCTCTTTTCCTACAGGAATTTACGGAAGGGGTTCCTTGGGCGCATATTGATATGGCGGGGACGGCGTTCCTTGGAAAGCCGAAAGGGTATTCTCCCACAAAGGCAACGGGTTGGGGAGTGCGGCTTTTAGTGGAGTTTCTCGCAAGGCGGGCGCGGTGAGATTTTACGCTCCTTCAGGGGGGAAGTTAGTTGCGTTTTTGCAAAGCGCTTTGCCGGAGAAATGGTCTGGCAAGGCGCTTCGCCGTTTATTAGAGGCGAATGGATGCAGAGTGAACGGGCGCGTGGAGCGTTTTGGTTCGGCTTCTCTCCGCAAAGGGGATTTGGTGGAGGTTGCGCCGGATCTAGGTTGTCAAAAGAGGCTCCCCTTGCAGACACCCGTGGTTCTCTATGAAGATGGGGATCTATTGCTGGTTGATAAACCTTGCGGTTGGGTGTGCAGCGAAGAGAATTGCCGTCATACGTTCGGATCGGGGGTGCGGTTGGCGCACCGTCTTGATAAGGATACAACAGGGGTTTTAGCGCTGTCCAAGAACGGGAAAAAGCATGAAGAGCTTTTATTTCTTTTTGCGCAAAGAAAAGTGGAAAAAGAATATCTGGCTTTGGTGGATGGGGTTGTGCGTCGGGAGGCGGGCGTGCAGGAGAGTCGTTTTAAGAAAAAAAGGGTTTTTGCGGGGCAAACGGTATGGGGATCGGGGGCAGAGGGTTTATTTGCCGAAACGCATTGGAAAACAGTCTCGGTGGGTCATGACGCGTCTTTACTTCTTTGCAAGCCGATTACGGGAAGGACGCATCAAATTCGGGTGCATTTGGCGGAAATGGGCCATCCTATTTTAGTGGATCGGCATTATGCGGAACGGTTTCGATCGTCCTTGACGGCAGCCAGGCCGCTGCTGCATGCGTTAACGCTGCGAATCGGTTCTATCGAAGGGCGAGCCCCCATTCCTCAAGATATGAAGCAAGCCTTTCAGAATGTGTCTGTTGCAATACCGGAACGTGTGAGCGGGCTTTAATGCCCTCTTTTGCTTGCAAAAGAGAAGGTTCGACTTTTTCACCCAGAAGCTGGAAACCTCGACCTTAAGGACGGGG
>CAZZLR010000143.1:0-3382 GCA_964655045.1 uncultured bacterium
TCTCCGTAGCTCTGCGTTTTCGCGTTTCAGTTCAGAAACTTCTTGCTGGAGAACTGTAACTCTATTTGTAAGAGATCTAACGTCCTCTTTAAGAGCTGCATTATCCAGGAGAATTTGCCTGTTTTGCGCCATGATACCTCTCATCATAGCCATCATCTCTTGCTGTTCGGTTAATGGCTGCCCAACCTATTCAGGTTGTTGCAATTGCATATTTAGATTAACACTCATGGTGTCGTTCCCTTTGTTATTTTTTGGTTATTCCCACCTTAGCCCAAGCATTCTCGGGCTGATCAGTAATTAATATAACTTTACAAGATGTTTTAGCGCAAGTCCTTCATCCCGAGGCGGGATGAATTGTAAAAAAGCTATAGAATTCTGAGAGGAATCGATTCTCGAACGCACCGCTGTTGCTTTTCAATCCTCCTTGCATATACTATACCCAAAAACCTGGAAGGTTGGCGTCTAGGCTGCGTCAACTTTTCAGGTTGCTTGGGTACATCGAAAAAATATGGCTGAAACAGGAAAAAAAATACGAATCCCTCCGAATTCTAAAGAATCGGAAATGATGGTTTTAGGTTGTATGCTCACAAGCATCAATGGACTGAATGCCGCGTGCGACACTCTTGCAGAAAAAGATTTTTACTATACGGAACACCAGACTATTTTTTCTGCGCTCAAATGGGCCTATTGTTCCGATAAACCCGCAGACGTTCATCTGATCGGAGAGGAGCTCAAAAGGCAAAATAAACTCGACGGCGTCGGCGGCATCAGCTACCTTGCAACGCTTGCCCAATATGCCGGAACCTCAGCCTATATCGAAGAATATGCGGGAATCATCCGCGATAAATCCGTTTTGCGGCAAATGATCCATGCCTCCGAAAAAATTGAGAAAACGGCACTGGAAGAACCTAGCGACGTAATGCAGGCGCTCGATGCCGCGCAAGAATATTTTTTCAATATTTCGCAAGCAAGCAACCAAGGTTCTGGCGTAATGCTCAAAGATCTTTTGAGCGGTACAAAAGCAGAATCGAAAATGCCCTTTCTCAAAGAATTGCAGGAGCGTCAAGACCAATATTCCAAACGCGATCCCAACGCCCCTCCGATCACAGGAATTCCCACCCGTTTTCTCGACCTCGACAAAATGCTCAATGGGTTCAATCCATCCAATCTCATGATCCTCGCGGCAAGGCCCGCCATGGGGAAAACCGCGCTTCTTACGTCTATTGCAGAAAATATTTGTTTTGAGAACAATATTCCTGTCGCGATCTTTTCTCTTGAAATGAGCGCAACGCAGCTTTTACATCGCATGATCTGCTCACAGTCGGAAGTGCCCTCGGAAAAAGTACAAACCGGCTCTCTCAGCGGCGAGGACTATCAAAAAATAGTAGTGGCCGTCAACAAAATGCAAAAGCACACGATGATTATCGATGATCAGCCCGGGCTAAAAATTACGGATATCCGCGCCAGGGCTCGCCGAATGAAAGAAACGCACAATATCGGGTTTCTCGTCATCGATTATCTGCAGCTCATCACGGGCTCCGGCAACCTCCGCTCGCAGGAAAATCGCCAAGTAGAGATCGCAGAAATCTCGCGCACCTTAAAAAATCTTGCGCGCGAACTGAATATTCCCGTTCTTTGCGCTGCGCAGCTCTCGAGAAAGGTGGAAGAAAGGCAGGGTCATCGCCCCATGATGAGCGACTTGCGCGAATCGGGCAGCTTAGAACAAGATGCCGACGTCGTCATGTTTCTATTGCGCCGCGAATATTATGATCCGCATGATAAGCCGGGTCTGGCCGAAATCCTCGTGGCTAAAAACCGTCATGGCGGCATTGGAGATGTAACCATGACGTTCCGTAAAGAAATCGCCCGATTCGCCAACTACACTCCATTTCATTCAGCAGCGGAAATCGCAAAAGTCAACAAAGAAGCGTTCAGCCAATTTTCTCCGAAAAACCAGTGGTAAGCATTCAATGAGATCGCTTGCGATCATCCCCCAAGAACTTTTCTGCGCCGCGGCCTCTTCTCCTGCAGCCGCATGAAGATAAACGCCCAAAGCGGCTGCCTCATAGCAGCCCAGCCCCTGCGCTAGCAAAGCGGCAATCCCTCCCGTCAAAACGTCGCCGGCTCCTGCCGTCGCCATCCCCGGATCACCCCAAGGGACCGCTAGAGGGGGTGTCTCATGAGAGAAAATAAAAGTCGGCGCGCCTTTAAGGACTAATACAACCCGACGTTTCTCCACGAAATCTTGGCATAAAGAAACTATTTCCGGTTCCGGAATCTGTTCCTTCATTCCTAAGAGGCGCGCCAGTTCCCCTCGGTGCGGCGTGAGGATCGCTTGTCTCGGGCAGATCAGATCAGGACGCAATAGATCGGCATCAAGGACTGTCGGCACCTCGACTTTCTCCAGCCAGCTTCCATCAAAAGACACGCCAAGACCCGGTCCTATAAATAGCGCCCGCGCCCTTGCCAGTTCTTCCTGCAGCCGTTTTTCCGACCAAGGCTCGCAAATGAGTTCCATAGGAGCCTCTCCAATTTCTTCCCGATGAAAAACACGGACGATTCCGGCTCCGAAACGGAGCGCCGCGAGACCTGCTAGCTTGGGCGCGCCACGAAACAGCTTCGATCCCGATACTCCCACTACATAACCCGCCTCATACTTATGGCGCGCTCTATGCACCACAGGCAATGAAAGCTTGCGAGGATCCAACAAACGGAAAGTTTCTTGCGCCTCTTCCAAAGCTTTTTGAGATAGTCCAATATTTTCTATCCAAAGACGGCCGGCCGCATCCCATCCCTCGCGCGAAAACAGCCCCTGTTTCGCATACCCAAGGGCTGCGGTGGCTGACGCCCGGATGCAATTGCCTCCCGTTTTACCTGTGGTCCCATCCAATCCCGATGGAATGTCGATGGCTAAAATTGGATTTCCCGATCGATTCGTGGCGGCAATGAGAGAACGCATCGGATTGTCGAGCGCTCCATGGAAGCCGGTTCCTAAAAGCCCATCGATCACTAAAGCCCAAGGCTCGGCAAAGAGCGACGCTTCTTGATCCAAGAGAACCCCTCCCCGAGCCAAAAATTCTCTTTGAAACCGCCGATTCATTGCAGAACAAACATTTGTGGGAAAACAAGCCTGTGCAAACACCCGAAATCCCGCCTCTGCAAGATGTTTGCCCGCAGCGTAAGCATCCGCTCCCTTATTGCCTTTGCCAATCAAAAGCAAAATTCTATGAGAAGCCGTCTTGCGCCCCATCATTTCTTGCGCTATGCGCGCAACCGTTTGCCCGGCTTGCGCAATCCACTCATCTTCCCGCTGTCCCTCGCACAGGGCTTTTTGCTCTATGCGCCTCATTTCCAGCGCAGAAACAACCTTCTCCCTTGCAAA
>CAZZLR010000144.1:0-3382 GCA_964655045.1 uncultured bacterium
CCAGTGCGCCCGGGGAGGGGGCGATTGCGGTCATCCGCCTTTCAGGACAAGACGCCTTTGCTATTGCGGATTCTGTTTTCAGCGGCTCCGTGGCCTCCTATGATTCTCACACAGTCCATTATGGGAAAATCCTACAAAAGGATGGATCGACCCTCGATCATGTCTTGCTCTTGGTGATGAAGAATCCTCGGTCTTATACGGGGGAAGACACGGTGGAAATCTTCTGCCACGGAGGAAGCCTGATGACGCGCCGCATCTTAGAGAGGCTGTATGCCGCCGGGGCGCGTCCCGCGGAACCCGGAGAATTTTCTTTCCGCGCCTTTGTTCATGGAAAAATCGATCTCGCGCAGGCAGAAGCCGTGCAGCAGTTGATTGCGGCGAAAAGCGATCATGCTTTGGATCAGGCCGGCCGCCACTTAGAAGGAGCCCTTTCTCAAGAAATTGCTCGGTTTCAAAAAAAATTGACTGAGAATGCCGCGGTATTGGAAGCGTGGGTCGATTTCCCCGAAGAGGGACTTGAGTTCGTCGACATGAAAACAATCATCGAGGATCTTGAAACAATCTGTTCGCAAATGGAACAGTTGGCTCATTCTTTTTATGAAGGGAAAATCTGCCACGAAGGACTTTCTTTGTGTTTGATTGGGGCGCCGAATGTAGGGAAGTCCTCACTGATGAACGCATTATTGCGGCGCGATCGAGCGATTGTTACCCCCATTGCAGGAACGACACGGGATCTTTTGGAAGAAGATTTGCATTGGGGAGAGCTTCATTTCCGTCTGATTGATACTGCAGGGATTCGGGAAACCGAGGAGGTGGTTGAAAAAGAGGGGATTGCCCGCTCTTGCAAAGCAATGCGCGAAGCGGATGTGGTGCTCGTGCTGCTCGATGCAACTAGGCCCCTTTCTTCTGTAGATTTGCGTTTGATTGAGGAAGCTCCTCAAGAAAAGACACTGGTTGTGTGGAATAAAACCGACGCAGGGGAGGCGGATGCGACCATTTCTTCCCTGCGAATTTCGGCGCAGCAACGGGTCGGTCTCGATGCTCTGCGAACAGCTGTGGAACGATTGATTTGGAAAAAAGGCCCCCCCTCCAAAGAAGAAGTGGTGATTACGCGCCAGCGCCATCACCAAGCTCTGCTTCGAGCGATCGAAAGTTTGCACCGAGCGTTGGAGAATCTAAGGAACGGCGCCTCCGCTGAATTTGCAGCAGCCGATATGCGCTCCACTCTCAATGAATTGGGAATTATTTTGGGAACGAATGTGGCAGAGGATGTTCTTTCTGCTATTTTTTCAAAATTCTGTTTGGGAAAATGAACCGGAATCGATTGCATCAGCGCGCCCGAAAAATCCAACAAGTCCTGAATGAGCTATTCCCTTGTCCTGAAATTCCTTTGTCTCATAAAGATCCCTATACGCTTCTAATCGCCGTCCTTTTGTCCGCCCGATGTACGGATGCGCGCGTGAATCAAATTACCCCCAGGCTATTTTCCCTAGCCGATACGCCCGAGGCCATGGTTTTGCTTTCGACGGAAGAAATCGAAGCTGTGATCCGTCCCTGTGGGCTTGCCCCCCAAAAATCGAAGGCGATTCGCCAGCTTTCTTTGAATTTAATCGCCTTGTACGGAAGCAAAGTCCCCTCCTCTTTAGAATCTCTTGAACAACTCCCCGGCGTGGGACATAAGACGGCTTCCGTAGTCAGCGCGCAGGCATTCGGCCTCCCTGCTTTCCCCGTCGATACGCATGTTTTTCGCTGCGCGCGCAGATGGGGGCTGAGCCGAGGAAAAACGGTCGCAGCCGTAGAAAAAGATCTTAAAAAGATTTTTCCCCGATCTTCTTGGGGAATATTGCATCTGCAAATCATTGCTTACGGCAGGCGGTTTTGTCCGGCGCGAGGCCATAAGATCGAGAACTGTCCCATTTGCCTTTTTTCTTCTGCATAGTGTACGCTATACCCAAACAATGTGAAGACTCAGGCCTTAAGGCCGGATTTCCCGCCTCGGGGTGAAAAATTGTTTGAGTATATATCCAAGTTGAGGTTTCTTGAAACATAAGATTTCCACATTTTCGCTTATTTGGCTTATTGTCGCAGCGATCGATAGCATTCGAAATCTTCCGGCCATGGCTCTTTTCGGAAGCTCGCTATTCTTTTTCTTCTTTTTGTCTGCCCTTTTATTCTTGATCCCCATTGCCCTTCTATCCGCAGAGCTCGCCTCCCGTTATCCCGAAGAAGGAGGGGTTTTTCATTGGGTGCGTCATGCTTTTGGAGAAAAAACAGCATTCATTGCTGTTTGGCTGCAATGGATCAATACGGTGGTCTGGTATCCGACCATCCTTGCTTTTATCGCCGGGACGGCGGCCTATTTGATCGATCCTATGCTTGCGCAAAGTAAGGGATTTTTGATTTCTGTTATCCTTGGCGCCTTTTGGGGACTTACTTTACTCAACATGTATGGGATTCGCGTTTCTGCAAAGATCAATGAGTTTTGCGGGATCGTAGGAACCATTTTCCCTATGCTCTTTCTGATCGCTCTAGGCTGGATCTGGGGAGCTTCGGAAGAAACACTGCAGATTTCCTTTACGTGGCCATCGATGATCCCTTCCTTGCACAATTCGGAAAATTGGGTTTCCCTCATTGCAATTATGGCTGCATTTCTAGGAATGGAACTTTCGGGCGTCCATGTCAATGAGATCAAAAATCCCTCCAAAACCTTTCCGAAGGCAATGGCGATCGCCGTGATGATTTTGCTCGGCACCCAGCTGCTGGGCGCCCTATCGATTGCTGCTGTGATCCCCGAATCGGAGATTCGATTGGTCGACGGCATCATGCAGACGTTTTCTTACATGCTCCATCATTTTCATCTTTCTGCGCTTGCTCCTTTAATGATAGGTCTGATTACAATAGGAAGCCTTGGAGGAATGATCAACTGGCTGATTTCTCCGGCAAAAGGACTGCTGCAGGCTGCCCGCTGCGGTTTTTTCCCTTTGTATTTCACAGGAGAGAACAGGTGGGGAGTTCCCTACCGCATTCTGATTGGGCAAGCCTGCTTGATGACAGTGATTTGCTTTCTTATCCTGCTCTTGCCTAGCATCAATGCTTTCTATTGGTTTCTGATGGCATTGAGTACGGGACTATACATGATGATGTACATCCTTATCTTTGCATCCGGCTTGAAATTGGGACGCGCCCCTAGGGATTCCAATACGTTCCGCATTCCCAAGGGAATGCGCCATCTTATTTGTTCTGTAGGTCTCTTTGGTTGTGCGCTGACGATTTTTGTCGGGTTTTTCCCCCCTTCAGGGGTAGATGTCGGCGGATTTTTTCGCTATGTTCTCATGATTGGCGGGGGGAACTTAGTCTTGATCCTTCCGGCGCGTCTGCTGAG
>CAZZLR010000145.1:0-3381 GCA_964655045.1 uncultured bacterium
AAAAGAAGTCGCTACAGGAATGACAAGCATTCCTGCGCCAATGGCTGTTCCGGATACGAGTAAAACGCCGCCGATAAAACGATTGCTCTGAATCATAAAATTTTTCTGAACCTTTTCTCGTTAGTGGATCTATCCACGCATTTTCGCTTTTTCTTCCTGGCGGATTTCCGCTCCCAAGCGGCCCAGCTCATAGCCCTCGTAGTCGACGAATTTGAAAAACCGTTCAAACTGAGGAATAGCCGCGCTCACTTGGCGCGCCATTTCTTGCGCAATATAGCGATAGGTAGGATGTCCCGCCGGCTGGGAACGCAGTTCGCAAAGCCATTGCAAGGAGCGCAGATTCACATGAAAATACCAATGAATGTGATAGGCCATGGGAACAACATATTGCGCCTCTTCGGGGAGTTCGGCGGCAATGGCGTCATAAGCGATTTTTCCTTTCTCTAAGGCGCCTCTATATTCCGCCTCCATTTCCGTCCCTATAATTTCTTGCGGCACGAAATAGCCATAGTCGCAGGTTAAAAATTGTCTTTCCTGAGTCAAAATGCGATGGCGGTGCAAGTCGCGGTAAACGCCGAAATCGGCCAAAATTTCGAAAGTGAAGCTTGCATGTTCTAAAGCGCGGGGCGATTTATGGCGCCGATTGTCCCGAGAAGAGCAGGCTGTTTCGAACAGCAAAGCCAGTTCTTCTTCCGGAAGATTCTTGCATAGTTTTTGCAGTTCCTCCAGAGATCCTTTGGTACATTCGAAGAGCATCGCGGCAGCCACGTGAACAACGCTTTCCGGATCAAAATCGATGAGGCGGACGCCGGCCTCTTTTTGAGGAGCCGCTTTCTGCGCATGCTTTTGAGCAAAAAAACGGATCTCGGCACGCATTGTTTCAGAAAACCCCGCCATACTCTGAAAATGTTTATGCGCCGGGCTGGCGCGGCGAATAAAGGAAGGGATGACCTTCGAAAGTTCCTGAAACGATTTTTTTCCGATATCTTGCATTTCAGCCAAGTTATGGGCATTCAGCTTTTGAATCAGCGCCTCAAAAAACCGGCCGTTGCCGAAAACGCCCATATTCGTCAAAGCTCCGGCCGGCAAAAGGCCGCGCAGACAATCGAGAACTTTTGCACGGAGCGCGGCCGCATAGGCGGTTTTAGAAATATCGGGATCTTTGGGAAAATCTTTTTCGATATGAGCTGTCAAGGGGGGGATCAGCTTGCTATAAGTATCGAATAGAAAATTACACGTATCGAGAAAAAGATCTCTGTAAGCGGAGGTCATCAAGATCGGCTCTTGATAAAACATATATTGTCCGTCGATCTTCTGATCGAAGTAGATGTAGCGCGTCGATTTCTCCAAAGGAGATCCTCCGAGTCTGCAATCTTCAATCATTTTCGCCGCGAGCATCGAAATATTTTCAACGGCCAGATGGGCGCCTCCCAACTCACCGATCGAATCATCGCCGTAGCCATCGAGAATCCGGTCATAGAAGTTTTGTGCTTTTTGGATCGCCGTAATCTGCTGCTCCGCCCCTGCTTCATGGGGCTGGCCTGCGATCGCCGTAAAAGCCGTATCTTGATTTAAAATGAATTCCTTAAGGAGCAAGGCGCGCAAGCCAAGCGTAGAGCGCGAGTATCTGGAAAATAGAGCTCCTTTAATGACTTCGGGAAGATTGCGCAGAACAAACACATTGTCCACGGTATTAGAGACAAAATGATCGAGAATCTTCAGTTGACTCTCTGTAAATTCGCCCAAGGCCATACTCAATCCCTTTTCCTTTCTTTTGAAGGTAGAGATAAGGGTGCCAGATTTTTCCCGAGGGCGCAAGGGTAAAAAATCTATACTTGAAGATGTGACTTTATTTCTTGCGATTGATATTATTTGTTGCGTGATGACGGCGACCTTTCCTCTTTCCCTTCCCCTTCGTTTACGCAGAAACCGAAAAAGCGAAGCGCTCCGCTCCATGACGCGGGAAACGGAGCTTGCGGCGTCCGATCTTATTGCTCCCCTCTTTCTCATTGCGGGGTCTAGCCGGCGGCAGCTTATTTCCGGCATGCCCGGCATCGAAAGGCTGACTCTTGACTTGCTGCTTCGGGAGGCGGAGGCGTTGCATCGCCTTGGCGTGCAAGCGATCGCCCTCTTTCCTTGCATCGATCCTTCTCTCCGTTCCGACGATGCTTCAGAGGCTTGGAATGAAGAGGGGTTAATGGCTTGCGCGATCCGCGCTTTGAAAAAAGAAATTCCTTCTCTTTGCATCATTGCCGATGTGGCGCTCGATCCGTTTACCTCTCATGGCCATGACGGCCTTGTTGACTCCGCGGGCTCTATTGCCAACGACGAAACGGTGGGTTGTCTTGTCCAAATGGCGTTGATGCAAGCGCGCTGCGGCGTTGACATCATCGCGCCCAGCGATATGATGGATGGGCGGATCGGCGCCATCCGCAGCGCCTTGGATTGCGAGGGGCATACGCAGGTCAGTCTTTTAGCCTACAGCGCAAAGTATGCTTCTTCTCTTTATGCTCCTTTTCGGGAGGCTTTGGGAACAAAGCTTGCCTTTGGCGACAAGAAGAGTTATCAAATGGATCCTGCGAATGTTCGAGAAGCTCTTTTAGAGGCTGCTTTGGATGAGGAAGAAGGAGCCGACATTTTGATGGTGAAGCCGGCCACGCTCTATCTCGACGTCATTGCGAAGCTGCGCGCCCAAACGCGCCGGCCTCTTGCGGCATACCATGTCAGCGGAGAATATGCGATGGTGATGGCGGCAGCTGAAAAGGGGTGGCTTGACGCGACCCGCGTTTTCTATGAGACTCTGCTGAGCGTCAAGCGCGCCGGCGCCGATCTTATTTTTTCTTATGCGGCGAAGCAAATCATAGCGGTTCTCGAAAGGCGATGAAGGTCGAAGTCTATGAAGCCAGGCCGGAGGGATTTGAAGCGAGAGTCGAAGTAGCGGCCTGTTATTTAGAAATCGACGGCCGAATGCTCCTTTTACAAAATGCGTTATCGAAATCGGAGCCCGGCAAATGGGGTGTTCCGGCCGGCAAGAGAGAGCTGCAGGAAACGCCCGTCCGGGCGGCGCAAAGAGAGCTGTATGAGGAAACGGGGATTGCCGTAGAATCCTGCGATATCCAGGCAAGGGGGTGTTTGTATATCCGCAATCCTTCCTTTGCATATATTTACTATCTTTTTCATCCCGTCCTTAGGGTGAAGCCGGAGGTTCGCATGTCCAAGGAACATATGAACTTCCTATGGGCCGATCCGAAGGAAATTGCAGAGCTTCCCCTTATGGGAGGCGCGCTCGAAGGATTGCAAAAATATCGTTTCGGTCTCATATATCCAAACAACCAGTTGGGCAAACCCTAAAAAATAGAGGCAAGGATAATAAGCAACAAG
>CAZZLR010000146.1:0-3319 GCA_964655045.1 uncultured bacterium
TTTACGGAGCTCTATATCCATCGCTTGCGCAAACATCGTAAGATCGACCTATCCATGATTGCTTGCGATGCCATTCAGACCCTATATGAAAAGGAATGCGGCCAACTCGTCTGAAACAGAAAAACCCATTCGTCTTCAGTGGGTTTTTCTGTTACATTTCAGAGACTAAAATGTCGTAATTCCTGACAAATCGTATGTGGAGTCGGAAAGCATAAGGAAAGCCCCGCTGAAAGCATCGACAATGTCATCGTGGCCTCCTTCTGGAAAGTTTTCTAATTCTCGTAAGAAATCTTCATTCCAAGAGGCTTGAAGAATCTTGATATTTCCAGCTTCGGCCTGTGAAGAAACGGGAAGCGCGCGAGTCACTTTATCTTGCGTCGCTTTGAATGTTTTGACGGTATAGCCTTGGAGCATTCTGACGAGATAATCTGCTTCGCTCACTCCTGCTTGACCAGGGTCTTGTTCAATACCGATCCTGATGCCAACTCCATCTTGACTTGCAGTATTTTTGATGGCGGTCTGAACGCCGAGAGGGGTTTGCTGAATCCGAACCATGTCTGTGACATATAAGATGTTATTCTTGTCTTTTTCGAGACGAAGCCCAACGGTATAATCTGGGTCATTCGTTTCAGTTCTTTTGGTAGCTGCCCGATCCCAATAACGAACGGCTTTTGTTCCCCCTTTGGGAATGGCCTTTACCACTTCAAAGAAGCTTCTTTGGAAAAACATTCCTGCCGTGGGTCGCACATTCCAGTTGCCCATAAGAAGCTGTTCTCGCTCAAAGCGAGGCAGTGCTTTAAGATTGGCGAGATACCCAGGATCCTTCTCAAGGAGGATTTTATTGTCATGTACCGTCGATGCAATGAAGGAAACACTCTTTGGTAGGCAGTTCGGGTCTTTTTCTAAGAGTTCTTCGCGACTCGCTCCCCAAATTGTCTCGTCATTTTGAATGAAGAACCAGCGCGTCTTCCCGCTGCGGGAGGGGATCGGATAGCCTGAGATTTCATCGATCCACCAGGAAATGAATTTTCTGACCCAAGAATCTGGATCCGGATTTGTTGTGGCTCGAATATAAGGCCTGACACCGGAAATAGACCTGTTTCTCGAGAGCATATAAACGAACTGAGCCCAGGAAAAATGAGTGAGCTCATCGAATCCAATCATGGGTATTTGTGATCCTTGCCAGTCAAAGCGCGTTTTATCATGTTCAAGATGAGCAAATTTGACTTTCCCTTTTCCTTCAAAATCCCATTCGAGAGTCGATTCCTTTGGCGTCCCATCTGCGTGAGGAAAAATCTCACAGCTGGTATCCCATAGCCCTCCTGGATTTCTTACTTGGGTGCTATTCCTGCGAAATACGACAGCGGAAAATCCAGGCACCTTTCGATGGCGCAAGCATTCCATCAAAAGGGCCCAGCTTTTCCCTCCACCTGCGGCGCCTCCATAAATGACGATATCGGCATCGCTTATCAAAAACTGTCTTTGAGGTCCCGCTTGGGGGCTAAATTCAGGCATGTGGATCCTCCACTTTAACTCCTGTGTAATCACCTCTTCCATTATCGGGGATGTAAATCCGCACCGGGTCTTGGTCCTTGACGATGGTCTCGGTCACAATCGTCTCTCTTTGACCGAGCCATATTTTGCCCAGCCAGATGGCCATTGTGGCGCTTCGCTGCGCTTGTTGAAATTGATAGCGGCGAAGGGACAGTTTATGCAGCCCATTACACCTTTTTCTTAGCTCCGCAAAACCCATACCAAAAGCCTCCCTCAATCGCCGGTCTAAAGTATCTGTGCTAACGCGAAAAGCGCCTGCCACTTCTTCGGCCGTTGCCTGCAGCTCAATCCAATAGAGCACTTGATCCAGGTTGATCTCTTTCTCTGGGACAGTTCCATTCCATTGAGAGGGTGGAGCGTTCGGATCTGTGGGCGCCTTCGTTTTAATCTTCGGCCTTCCGCTGGGCCTTCCCGTAGGTTTTCTAGGCATAGGCCTCTCCATTCAGCTTGATTTCGCAGGGCTCATCTCTTTGCGCTTTATATTTTCGATAGCGATCTACAATGACATCGCAATACTTGGGGTCCAGCTCGCAACCAAAGCAACGACGTTGGAGCTGTTCCGCAGCGATTAGCGTAGAACCAGAACCTAAAAAAAAGTCAAAGACCAGATCGTCCTTCTTCGAGCTGTTATTGATGAGATAGCCAAGCAAGGGAATGGGCTTCATGGTGGGATGCTCGGCGTTTCTCTGAGGCCGATCAAATTGAAGCAAAGTGGTTTGCTTGCGATTATTATACCAGCGATGTTTATCTCCCTCCTTCCATCCATAGAGGACAGGGTCATGATCTGTGTATTCTTTTCCTCCAAATAACACAGGCTCATGCTGCCATTGATAATCCTGTCTTCCCAAAACGAAGGAGTTTTTCAGCCAGATCAAACATTGGGCAAGCTTCAGATTGGCTTCGCGAAAGAACCGGCGGAATTTTTCTCCTTCGGAATCGGCATGAAAGACATAAATTCCAGCCCCTTCTTTCATAAAGAGGTAGGCATTCACATAGAAATCTCTCAATAGAGATTCAAAATCCTCCGTCGAGAGATTATCATTTTTGATGGTTAGCTTATCCTTTGTGCCACCTTGATAGGCCACATTATAGGGAGGATCCGTGATGACAAGATCGATCAAGGAAGATTCCAAGATCTTTTCAACGTCGTGGTGAGAAGTGGCCGATCCGCAAATCAATCTGTGAAGGCCCAGCTCATAGATGTCCCCCAATTTTGTTTTAGGCTCTTCTGGCAACTCCTCTTCGTAACCATCATCAACAGCCTCAATCTGCTCTGGGTCTTTAAACTGCAATTCCTCTTCAGTAAACCCCCAGCTGAACAAATCGTTCACTTCCCATTCATTCGCCAATCGATCCCAATCCCATTCACCAGTATTTTTATTACTGCGAATGAGATATTCCTCTGCCTCTTTTTCAGTGAGCTGCCGATTTGGAACTCTGACTTCAATCTCTTCTTTGCCGCGACCTAACGCCTTCATAGCGCGCACTCGCATATGCCCAGCGAGAATTGTGTTATCCAAATTGATGACGATGGTCTCTACATAGTTAAAGCTCTTGAGCGATTGCTTGAGCTTTTCCATCTGCTCTTTCGTGATTTTCCTAGGGTTCTTTTGATGCTCCTTTAGATCTTTGATTTTTCGCATCTCGGTGTGCCAAATCAGATCATCATCTTGAGAGTCCCTGGATTGAATTGATTTCTTTGCCATTCCGTTTCTCTTTTTTTGATGTGTTTTCAGCAGACGTTTTCTTGCAATAGCAAGGGCTG
>CAZZLR010000147.1:0-3296 GCA_964655045.1 uncultured bacterium
GGAAAGTCTGGGGAAATGAAGATAAAAAAGAAGGAAAACACGTTGCCTTCGAAATCCCCGCAGGAACTGTTGTCAAAGCTGTGCTCGTCTCAGGGGCGGATTGTAGCGTCGCCGTACAAAAACCCACAGGACCCAATATGGTGCTCCTGCGCCCTCTCGATAATGGCCATCTCCCCCGCAACGTACGCGTGCCGCTCAAAGGAAGCGTGATCATTGGCAGCGCCATTGGCGATATTTCTAGCGAACGCGTCTACATCCGCGCCGAAAGAATGTCTCTAATAGAACGGGACGGCGCTTTTAGCGAAACAGATTTATCCGCTTATATTTCCGGAGAAGACGGGCGCGAGGGGATGCGGGGGGTCGTCGTCGACCGTTCAGGGCAAATCGTCGCACGCGCCGCTTTCGCCGCCTTCCTGCAGGGCGCCTCTCAGGGTGCGCAGACAGCGCTCCAAACAAAAGCTTTTGAACACATGTCGCAAAAAGTACCCGGCCTCGAAGGGTTGCACTATGGGCCTATACAAGGAACGACAACCGCTCTCAATAAAATGACCGATTACTACATTAAAAGAGCAGAACAGCTCCAACCCGCTATTCAAATCGCAGCCGGAAGGGTCGTTGACGTCATTTTCACAAAAAGCGTGAAAATAGGAGAAAAGGATCTAAAAAAGAAACTCGACCTGGAACGGGCGGCAAAAAGAGAATCTCATGCGTAGCCTCCTTTCCTGTTTTCTCGGCCTCCTCCTTCCCCTTTTCGGATTTGAAAAACTCCATCCAAAATATCAAGTCGTCTATGGAGATCCGAAAGAGACTCCCGGCGTCGTTGAATATTTTTCCTTCAGCTGCCCCCGATGCATCGCCCACTTCAATCAAGAATTTTTAGCGCTCAAGAAAGGGTACATCGACACGGGAAAAATAAGCTGGGTCTTCCATGCCGATCCCGCCGACTTGCTCACGCTGCAAGCCATCCACTGTCTGAGCTTTCTTTCTAATGAGCAGAAAATCTTGTTCCTGGAAACCCTTATGAACCATTTTCCGAAACTCAAGACCCCCGAACAAAAAGCGTCTCTGATGCAAGAAGCCATGCGCATTTTCGGCCATTCGGCGGACATGCTGCAAGACCTCTCCTTTTTAGAAACCACCGATGCTTTTCAAGACGCCTTCTCCTTTCTCATCCAGGAAGATGTCGTAGACACGCTCCCTTCGACTGAAATCGCAGGCGTTCTTTATACCCAAACCCCAACCGCCTCGTTTTTAAAGGCGCATTTTCCAAGGCTTTTATGAAAAAAATCATATTGATTCCCCTATGTATTGCATGCCATTCTTGCAGCATCTACAATTCCCAGTTTGATTGTCCTCCGGGCAAAGGCATCGGTTGCAGTCCCGTGCATGAGGTGCTCAACCTCATTGTTGAAAATGAAGATGAAGAGGATTTTTTCGTCTCGACCCGGCAAGAGGCAAAAAGATTAAAGCGGCAAAAAAAGCAAGGGAAACACTCTGCGCCGGAATCTCCCAAAAAGCTCTATCTGCTCAAAGAAAGTTCAGGCGATAAAATCCTCATCGAGGCGCCGCAATGAACCTTCTGCGCCAATTCGGCCAAAGCCTCGCCCGTTTTTTCGGAGAATCCACCCCCTTTGACCAAATGGGAGAAGAACTCGACTTTTTGAGCGATCAGATTCCCTACCGTATCTATGACGCCGAGCATAAAATCTATGAAAACCAAAGCAGTTTCGGTTTCGTCCTCGAGATCGTTCCTCTGCTCGGCGCTTCGACGGAGTCGCAAAAAGAAATCGCTTCTCTCATTCGAGAAATCGGCGAGGAAGGAGCCAATATCCAGACTATGATATTCGCCGATCATCGAATTGCAAAATTTTTAAAAACATGGAATACGCCCCGTGAGAAAATAGGATCCCTTTTTGCTAAAGCCGCCCAAAAAAGAATCGCGTTTCTGGAAAAAGAATCGGCGCAAGGAGATGTGCCCCCCCGTGTGTTCCGCTGTATTTTCTCTTTCAGCGTCCCAAAACCCAAAAAGCAGGAAGCGGCTACATGCATCGCCCGCCTTGCAGAAAAAAAGAAAAAAGCGATGGAAACGTTTTCCCGAATCAGCTCCCCGATCGAAATGGAGCCGGACGCTCTCATTGCCTTTGTTTCGGGCATTGCAAATTTTGACTCCTCCACGGAAATTCATGCCCGTCCATGGGATACCCAAAATTGGATCTCCAAGCAGATCTGCCTCCCCGGCTCCGCCTTGGAAGTTGAGGCGGATGGCGTCCTGTTCCATGGAAAAAATAGCGTTAGAATGCGTTCCTATGAAGCCATCGACCTCCCGGACCGATGGAATCTTCACTCCATGGGCGAACTAATCGGCGATTTTTTGAATCCTTCATACCGCCTCCCCTCCCCTTTCTCAATTCATTACGGGATTCATTTTCCAATCCAAAGCAAAGTAGAAACAAAATTTTTCAATAAGATGAAGATCCTCGCTCATCAATCTAAATTTCCGGCTCTCGTCCGCATGTTTCCCGAAATGCCTCGCGAAATGGAAGAAAACCTTTTCGTCCAAAAGATGTTGGCCGAAGGAGAAAAATTCGTCGAAACGCGCTTTTCCTGCTCTTTATGGGCGCAAGAACATCAATTCACCAAAGCAGAGTCGACGCTGCTCGCCCTCTTTCAAAAATATGGCTTCAAGCTCAAAGAAAACCGCTTTATCCATTTTCCCGACCTCCTCTCATCACTCCCTATGGCCTGGGGAGAAGATTCCCCCTGCACATCCGGCCTAAAACGGGTGCGCAGCTTTCGCACTACGCTGACTCATGAGACCGCCAGCCTTCTCCCCTGCGTAGGAGAATGGTGGGGAAATTCTACTCAAGGGATGCTGCTGATGGGAAGAAAAGGGCAAATCGCAAGCTGGGATCCCTTTGCGACCGACGGCAACTTGAATACGGTGATCGTCGGCCCCTCGGGTTCCGGTAAATCAGTCTTCATGCAAGAAATGATCATGACCCACTTGGGACAAGGGGGAAGGGTATTCGTCTTAGATCTCGGAAGAAGTTTTGAAATCCTTTCTAAGGAAGGAAAAAGTTTCCGGAGGACTTCCTCTCGGAAATTGGTCAATCGAGGAGAATGTTCTTATGGAGCAATTTCAAAAATTCTTCTCAAAAACGCAGTCTTGGAAAGTCTTAGGTGAAATCCGCCTAGATCAAGGGAAATTGTTTTGGAATGGGAGGGAATGTACGGTAACCATTCCTCAAGAGTGGTTAGAAATCCAAGGAAAAGAACTTCTTTGGATTGATCCCAAT
>CAZZLR010000148.1:0-3288 GCA_964655045.1 uncultured bacterium
CTCTCCGCGCTTATGTTTTTTTGAATCTGTTTCTAGGAGCGAGTATCCATGTTAAAAAGACCCCCAAAACGGGTGAGTTTCCGAGAGCGTGAAGAAATCATCGATCTCCCTAACCTGATCGAAATTCAGATCAAATCTTACAACCAGTTTTTACAATCCCACCTTCTTCCCCATGAAAGAGAAAATATTGGGTTGCAGGAAGTGTTCGCGGAGCTGTTTCCGATCAAATCATACGATGAGAAAACTTCTTTGGAATTTCTCTCTTATAACCTTGGCGTTCCCAAATATTCCCCCGAAGAATGTATCCGCAGAGGCATTACCTACAACGTAACCTTGAAAGTGAAATTCCGCCTTACGGATGAAACGGGGATTAAAGAAGAAGAAGTGTATATGGGGACCATCCCCGTCATGACGGATAAAGGAACCTTTATCATTAATGGAGCGGAGCGCGTCATTGTTTCCCAATTGCACCGTTCTCCCGGCATTTCGTTCGAGCAGGAAAGACATCCTAAAGGAATGATGATTTATTCATTCCGCATTATTCCTTACCGCGGCAGTTGGCTGGAAGCTTCTTTCGACACGAGCGATATGATTTATATTTACATTGACCGGAAAAAGCGGCGCCGTAAAATTCTCGCGTCGACCTTTATTCGCACCTTGGGATATTCCACAGACGCCGATATTCTGGAAGAGTTTTTCGAAACTGTCAGAGTCAAGATCAAGACGGAAAAAGATTTTGTCAAACTCGTCGGAAAAATTCTAGCGGAAGACGTTGTTGAGGAACAAACGGGGCTCGTATTTGGCAAGGCCGGAGAAAAGTTGACGACGGCGATGTTGAAGAGGATGGTCGATGAAGGGATTCAGCAAGTGCGTGTGGCTGAAGAGGCCGACGAGACCCATCCCGTGATTAAAATGCTCTCTAAAGATACAACCGATTCTTACGAGTCGGCGCTCAAAGATTTCTATCGCAAAATCCGTCCCGGCGAGCCGCCGACATTGTCGAATGCTCGTTCCGCGATTATGCGTCTTTTCTTCGATCCTAAACGGTATAATTTAGGGCGTGTCGGCCGCTATAAGCTCAATCGTAAAATGGGACTGGGCGTAGGCGATGAGGAAATGAATGTGGTGACGCTCCGCAAAGAGGATGTGATTTCTGCTTTAAAATATCTCATACGGTTGAAATTAGGCGATGAGAACGCTCATGTGGATGATATCGACCACCTTGGCAATCGACGCGTTCGTTCCGTAGGAGAGTTGATTCAAAATCAATGCCGTATCGGTTTAGCTCGTATGGAAAAGATCATTAAAGAAAGAATGAATTTGTTTGATTTTTCTTCCGATACGATGACTCCAGGAAAAATTGTTTCCGCCAAGGGTCTTGCCGGCGTGTTGAAAGATTTCTTCGGCAGATCGCAGCTTTCTCAATTCATGGATCAGACGAATCCTATTTCGGAATTAACCCATAAACGGAGACTCTCTTGTTTAGGGCCCGGCGGACTGAACCGTGAAAGGGCGGGATTCGAAGTCCGCGACGTGCACCCTTCCCATTATGGGAGAATCTGTCCCATTGAAACGCCGGAAGGGCCGAATATTGGTCTGATTACTTCCTTGTCCACATTCGCTAAAATCAATGAATTTGGGTTCATTGAGACGCCCTACCGGATTGTCCGCGAGGGGGTCGTCACGGATGAGATTGAATATATGACGGCTGACCAAGAAGCGGATCTGATGATTACGCAAGCTTCGACTCCTTTGGATAAGTTCAATATGTTTACCGAATCCCTTTGCTGGGCGCACCAGCGCGGGGAGCCTCTGGAGACGGAGACGGAGACCGTTACGCATATGGACGTTTCCTCAAAGCAGCTCGTATCGATTGTGGCGGGATTAATTCCCTTTTTGGAACACGATGACGCGAACCGCGCTTTGATGGGCTCGAACATGCAGCGGCAAGCCGTGCCGCTTTTGAAGCCGGAAGCTCCGATCGTGGGGACAGGTCTCGAAGGACGCTCGGCGCGCGATTCCGGAGCCGTAGTAGTGGCTTTGGAAGACGACGTGGTTGAATATGTCGATGGCTTTAAAATCGTCGTGGCTCCGAAGGATAATCCCTTGCATAAAAGGACATACGTTCTCAAGAAATTCATGCGCTCGAACAATGGAAGCTGCGTAAACCAAACGCCTCTTTGCAATGTAGGCGACAAGATTCTGGCAGGAGACGTCCTGGCAGACGGCCCTGCAACGGACAAGGGGGAAATTGGTTTAGGGAAAAACGTTCTTGTCGCATTCATGCCTTGGTGCGGTTATAACTTCGAGGACGCGATCATCATCTCTGAAAAACTAATTCGAGAGGACGCATACACTTCGATTTATTTAGAAGAATTCGAGTTGAGCGCGCGCGATACGAAGCTCGGCAAGGAAGAAATCACAAAGGATATTCCCAATGTTTCCGAAGAGATGCTGAAAGATTTAGGGGATGACGGAATTATCCGTGTGGGGGCTCCTGTGGAGCCGGGGACGATCCTCGTCGGTAAAATCACTCCTAAATCAGAAACGGAACTATCTCCTGAGGAAAGGCTTCTTCGAGCGATCTTCGGAGAAAAAGCAGCGGATGTGAAAGACGCTTCCTTGACTGCCCCTCCCGGAACGGAAGGCGTTGTGATGGATGTGAAGGTTTTCTCAAGACGCGATCGTCTTTCGAAGACGGACGATGAACTTGTGGAAGAAGCGACGCGTATTAAAGACATCCATTCCGACTTTAAGACAAAAGAAGGAGAACTGCAAACGGAGTTCCACGAGAAGCTCGGGGCTCTTTTGCTGAATGAGAAAGCGCCGGCTTCCATTATGCATCGCAAATCGGGCGAGGTGTTGATTGAAGAAGGGCAGATCATCACGCAAGATGCGCTAGAGTTGCTTGAAAACGAGAAGGCAGAAGATTTATTGATGAGCGATGGAGAGCTTTATGTGGAGCTGAAGCGCATTCTTCGTGAATTTGAATTGGCTTATCTAGCTTTGCAAACGCAGCATAAGAGCGAAATTGAGTTTATGCGTAAAGGAGACGCCGATCTCGATCCGGGCGTGATCCGCCAGGTGAAAGTGTATGTGGCAACTAAGCGCAAACTGCAAGTGGGCGATAAGATGGCAGGACGCCATGGAAACAAGGGCGTGGTCGCTCGGTTGGTTCCGGAAGCGGATGTTCCTTATCTTCCGAATGGAGAAACGATTGAAATCATTTTGAATCCGTTAGGGGTTCCTTCTCGTATGAATATGGGTCAGCTTTTGGAGACGCACCTT
>CAZZLR010000149.1:0-3288 GCA_964655045.1 uncultured bacterium
TATCCTTGATTTCGGAATCCTTGTCTTTCATAGCCTGTTCATGGCGATTTTCTTTATCCTTGATTTCGGAATCCTTGTCTTTCATAGCCTGTTCATGGCGATTTTCTTTATCCTTGATTTCGGAATCCTTGTCTTTCATAGCCTGTTCATGGCGATTTTCTTTTTCTTGGATCTTAGAGTCCCTTTCTTTAATGACTTCCTTATAATCATCAAGGTTCTTCCTTTCCATTTCATGGATTTTCTGCTGCAGGCTTTCATTCTTTTCTGAGAAGTCCTTGATAAAAGACTGAAGAAATTGCGTGTTTTCTCTCTTATCTTCCAAGATCTTATCCAGCATTTTTTCTCTGCTTTCGATGATCTTATTGATGCTGTCACTATATAAGTTCATCACTTCTAAGCAAAATTTCCGATCACTCAGTGTTGTAGAGTCTGATGGATTTCGTAAGATAAGATCATAGTTTTTGTTAAAAATAGCCTGCGTGGCGTCCTCAATGACATTGAGGTGCAGAGGACAGGTGAAGACTCTTCCGTTGTATTCCCCTTCAAAATGCTCTCCTAATTTTTGTGAAGAAAAATTAGTGCCGCAGTCTTTTAATTGTACTGTTCTTCCATATCGACTTGTTAGATCATTGCTAATAGACATTTTCAGCTCCTTCTTATTTTTGGGCTATTTTTTTCATTTTCTAGAGCTTCTGCGAGAAGGGATTTTACTGATTTTTGGATTTTTTCAAACATCTAAAAAATCGATGCGTCCCATTGCAACAGAAGCGTTTTCATTGTCCTGCAAGCCTTGCAGCAGCAGAAACAGGCACTGATTCACCGCAGATTTTGTCTGCTTCTTCATTTTTGAATGCATCAATACGCACGAGTATAGATCTATAAAACGATTCCATGCAAGTTTTAAAAAATGATAGAACTCTCTCGAGGATTAAATGTAAACTTATTTATTGATTTTGGTGTTATATTTAAACAATCTGAAAATTTGGCTCAAAAGAACCCGAAAATCGACAGAATCTCACTTTGCAGACACGCTGAGGATTTCACGTGCTCAATTATGACATTATTGGTTTCTTTTGGTATAAGATAGAACGCAGGAGATTGTTTTCTTGAGAGGGAAAAATGTTTTTTCACGGGGTGCCGGAGGGATTGCCCGATCCTATTTTCGGTTTGAATGAAGCGTTTCGGGCAGATCCGCGTACATCGAAAATCGACCTTGTCATTGGCATTTATAAAGATGAGGCGCTCCGCACGCATTTGATGTCTTCTGTGAAAAAAGCGAAAGAGCAAATTCTTACAGAAGATCTCGCAGCCGATTATTTACCGATCGACGGTCTCCGCTCTTTTTGCGATGAAATGGGCGCCCTCGCCTTTGGCGATGACCTTTGGAAAGCACACCAAGGACGCATTTACAGCGCGCAAATGCTGGGAGGAACAGGCGCCCTGCAAATCGGAGCCGCTTTTTTAGCGCAGGAGATATCGAAGGAGGCTGTGCTCTCTACCCCTACATGGCCAAATCATCGCGCGATCTTTGAAAGGGCCGGATGTAAGGTGGGTTTTTATCCTTATTACAGCCGCTCTTTGCACGGCGTCGATCAAGAAGCGCTCTTTTCTTTTCTCAAAACACTCCCTGAAAAAACGATCGTCTTGCTCCATCAAGTATGTCATAACCCCACGGGATGCGACTTTTCTCAAGAGCAATGGCGCGCTCTTTCCCAATTGATGCGCAAGCAAAAACTCATTCCCTTTTTTGACTGCGCCTATCACGGTTTTGGCGACGGAATCGAACAAGATCGGATCGGTTTAGAAACTTTTCTCCACGATGGCCACGAAATGCTCATCGCCTATTCTTGTTCAAAAAATTTTAGTCTTTATTGTCAGCGCGTGGGCGCTTTATTTATCGTGGGAAATGATCTTTCTGTAAAAGCGCGCGTCGGTTCTCAAGTGAAAAGAATTATTCGCTCTCTTTATTCCAATCCGCCGGCGCACGGCGCGCGGATCGCTCTTCATATTTTGCAGAACAACGCGCTAAAAAGGGAATGGCAGCAGGAACTCGCCGCCATGCGCCACAGACTGGCCGCCTCCCGTCAACTGTTGATCCGATGTTTATCTCAAGAAGCGCCCGAGCGCGATTTTCATTTTTTACAACGGCAAAAAGGGATGTTTTCTCTTCTCGATCTGGATCCCGCGGAGACGCAGGCGTTGATTCGTCAGTTTGGAATCTATTTGCCCGAAAACGGACGTATTTCTTTGACAGGGCTCAGCCCTCATAACACAGCTGCGGTCGCGCAAGGAGTCGCCACGGTGACGCGGGGCGGATAATATGATTCCCGGTTCTCCTCTTCCTTATTTTCTCCTCGTCTTTTTCTTATTGGGTTGGACGGGCTTGTCTCAAAGCGCATCGGATCGAATGCGCAACGATACCGTTAGCGCCCTGGCTCCCCTTTGGCGCGCAGCGTCCCAAAAAAAAGAATCCCTTTTTCAACGCTCTTCAAAAAGAGAAAAAACGGGCTTCTCTATAGAAGCTTCTGAATTAATGTTGGAAAATCAAAGGCTGAAAGAAGAACTGGAGCAGGTTAGAGAGTGGATTGCCCATGAAGCTCAAATTCTGTCTCAAAAAGATCTGTTGGAGAGGTTGGATCTTTTAGAAAAACATCGGAAAGCGATCCCTGCTAAAGTGATCTACCGCGATCCCGGCTCTTGGGGCAGCAGTCTATGGATCGAAGCAGGCGAAGAGGATAATCAAAGACTTGGTTTTTGCGCGATCGCAAGAAATAGCCCCGTTGTGCAAGGCGCCTCGTTGGTAGGCGTCGTGGATTACGTGGGATCGAAACAATCGCGCGTGCGTTTGATTACAGACTCCGCTTTGAGTCTAGCTGTTCGGGTGATGCGCGAAGGGAAAGAACCTCTTTATTTGGCCAAGGGAGAACTGCACGGAAACGGATCTTCTCCTTGGCGTGTGCGCCAACCCTGCCTAAAGGGTGTAGGATTCAACTATGACTACGCGGATGCGCAAGGATGCGCACGAGAACTGCGGACAGGACGCCCTCTTTCCGGAGCAGATAAGGGGATCCCCTTGATCGGAGAAGGAGACCTTTTGATTACCTCGGGACTCGACGGCGTTTTCCCTTTTGGGATTTTTGTTGCGACCGTCGCGAAAGTGGAACCATTGCAAGAGGGGAGCGTCTCTTATGCCATCGACGCTTTGCCGAGCGCCTCCTTGCTCAACGATTTGAAAACAGTGTTTGTGCTCCCTTCTTTAGGCGAATCATAAGCATAACGATACAACTG
>CAZZLR010000150.1:0-3274 GCA_964655045.1 uncultured bacterium
AGCCCTTAAGGGCGGGGTTTCCCGCCTCGGGATGAAACTATTCCCGAGTCAAAGCGCTTTTTTTCACTTGGCCGTAAATGGCAAGCGCCTCTGCGACCATCGTCCCTGGATGCTGCATATTCGAAGGGAGAACAATCGTGTTTCCCTCTTTTGCTAAATGACGGAACGCTTCGACATACTTTTCTGCAATCTGAAACGCGGCCGCTTTGTCTCCGTCATTTTCATTCAAAGCACGGGCAACGCGTTCGATCCCTCCCGCCGTCGCCTCCGAGAGCAACACAATAGCCTCGGCCTCCGCACGCGCGCGGCTCACGCGATCTACCTGCGCCCCTTCCGCGATGTTGATCTGCGCCTGCCTCTGCCCTTCCGATTCATTAATATGCGATTGACGCAGTCCTTCCGACTCCAAGATACGAGCCCTTTTTTGCCTCTCCGCCGTCATCTGCAATTCCATGGCCTTTCGAATGTCTTCCGGCATCTTAATATCTCTGATTTCGTAGCGAAGGCATCGAATGCCCCAAGAAAGAGCCGCCGCATTCACCGCTTCTACCATCTTCGCATTCAGCGATTCCCTCTCTTCAAACGTTTTATCGAGGGGAATTTTCCCAATCTCGGAGCGCATCGTCGTCTGCACAAGCTGCGTCAAAGCATGCAAAGGGTTTTTGACTCCATAGGAAGCTGCGACCGGATCGATGATTTTCACATAAACCAAACCGTCGAGAATCACGCTCACATTATCCTGAGTGATCGCCGTCTGCTCCGGAACATCAATCGATTCTTCTTTCAGAGAATGACGATAGGCGACAAAGTCAATATAGGGAATGATCCAGTTCGGCCCCGGTTCGAGCCTTTTTTTAAACTTGCCCAAACGCTGTACAATCCAAACCTGCTGTTCCGGAACAATATGCGCTCCAAAGTAAAACAAACTGCTCAAAAGAAGAAGGGCGATGGCTGCAAGCAATGGAATCATTCCGCCAATGATAATACATACACTTTTTTAGGGGAAGTTTCATAAAGCGCCGAAGCGGCCTGATCCAAACTCTTTTCTGAACCGCTTTTTGCTAATACAAGCAGTGTCTTCCCCTCTTCGATTAACTCCGCTTCGCATCTCCATTCCCCTTTCTTTTTACGCAATAAAGGAAGATAAGGGACATGAAGCCAAGAACTCAACAAATCGGCGATGGCGTCCATCTTGTGAAAAGGGACAATCGCATCAGGCATCGGCCATCCAAGCCTCTCCCATTGCACGACGACAAACGCGGCCAAACTTTCCGAGGAAATATTTTCCTCTCGGCTCAACCAAAATAAAGGCTGCTCCGCTGCAAAAAGAAAAGCGGAAGGAAATAATCTTTGAGGCTTTCTCTGGCACACAGCGCACACGGAATCTTCTTGTTCCATGCCGGTAAAGCAATGACGGCAACGACATCGCGGATCTACAGGAGCGCATTGCTCCCAGCATTCAGGGCAAAGCCGATTCGGACAACCCGCCTTCTTACAAAGCGCGCAAAGAGGAGGAAAAAACAAGTCGAGTATGGCATGGCCTATTTTCATCATCATGTTCAGGCAGCTAGCCCCGGCTTGAGCCATGGGGGAAGCTCAACCTAAAAACCTCCTCTTCTTTCGAAGATGAAATTTGGGATCGCTCAAAGTGCCGTCAATATAGATTTGGAATAATTCCGTGAATTTAAATAAAACAAATTGCTTCATAGAAACCGAAATGGATAGATTGCCGTCTAAATCCATCACAGGCAAAGGATCTTGCACGAGGAAAAATTCGGAGCGTTTTCCTTCGCTGAAAGCGTTTTCCAAAGCGGTCAGATAAAAACAACCCTCCTTGAGATCATAGCTGATTTTTCCACAGGCAGGGGTCAAAAGTTCAAAGTCCAATCCGATAATTCTTCCCAAGAGATCGGAAGGGATGTCAAAGATCGTATGTTCCCTTCGATACGAGTTGATAAATTCCAATGTTCCATGCGCCGTATAAGTGCGGCTCTCCTCCAGCAGCCCCTTGAAATTTTCCAAACTCAGCTCCTTGATTACCAGAGGGCCGGCCTCTTTGACGGAAGGAGCTTCTTGAGCCCCCTCCCTTTGCAGCAGGCTAGGCCTCAGCTCAAAGAGATTCAGGCAGGGCATGGAGATGGTCCAAGGACGATCCCCATCTCCTTGAGCGATCAATTCGTCTATTTTAATGATCGCCGCCGAATCGCTGATTTTACAATCCCATAAGCGGAAGTTTTTTGCATCGAAAAACACTTGAGACAAGAGAGTTCTCAATCGGAATCCAAAAAGATCGATTTGCTTACCCGTCAAGAGTCCGCAAAAAGAAGGATTTCGATCGCTGTCGATCGATAGCTTTCCCTTTAGCTCATAGCCTTTTCCCAACCCCAGCTCGCGGATCATCTCTTGGATTGACTCAGGAAGAAAAGGGGCGATTTCCCGAAAATGAATGCGGGCGCTGCCGATCAGCGTGTAACCTTCATCAATGGCATGAAAGGAAGCGTCGACGCCTCTGAACTGCCCTTCTACCGCCCGCAGTCGAAAATCGGAAGTTTTGGAAGATTCCCATAGTAAAGAAAGGGGGAGGCGCTCCCCGGAAAGGGGAAGATCTTGCTCTTCTAAAGAAATCGTCCCCGATAAATTAGCGCCGCACGCTACGCTCGCGTCGATCCAAAAAGGGATGTTTTGACAAAAGGCCTGTAGACGCATCTTGGCTTCGGCTTCGCTGATATACAAAGAAACGCTCCGGATGGGAAACACGCCGCCGTCCAGAGGGACGTTGCATTCCGGAATCTGCGCCCTCAGAAAAGAAAAATCAAGGGGGCATTCCAAATCGGCTCTCAACTCCAAAGACGATGCGATCGAAAACAAGGGGGAGGCCATTCTCTCGCGAGGAATGGTTACATGGGCTCCATAAAATCCCCACAATCCCTCTTCTTGACGTAAACGCACCTGCTCGACCTTGCAAAAACATAAAGGCCGATCACCGCTGTTCGCGGAAAAATGCACCTTCGCGCAGCGAAATCCCCCTTCGGAATCGCAATGAATTTCCATCGGATCCAATAAGCGCCAGTGCAAGGAGGCCGCCCGAAGCGATTCCGCCTGCAAAGAAAACGCTGCCTGCCATTGTTTTTTTCCGAAAAGGGCGCCGGTCCCTTTGAGAATTCCTTCTACGCCCTCGATCGGCGCTCCGATCCTTCTGAGCCAATGTGCGCTTTTTTTCAAGTCCAAGGTCAGTTGAGAACAATGAAAATCAAAACCGCCGGCAAGGTCTATT
>CAZZLR010000151.1:0-3259 GCA_964655045.1 uncultured bacterium
GAGCATCCGCACCGCCTTTTGCAAACTTTCTGCAAAAGTGCGGCCAATGGCCATGACCTCGCCTACGCTCTTCATTTCCGAACCGATAGTCCGGTCGGCCGCTTTGAGTTTTTGCGTGTCCCAACGAGGAATTTTTACGACAATGTAGTCGAGAGCCGGCTCGAAGAAAGCAGACGTTTTTTGTGTGATAGCATTGGAAATTTGGTCGAGTCGATAGCCCAAAGCGAGCTTGGCAGCAACAAACGCCAGGGGGTATCCGGTCGCCTTGGAGGCCAGTGCGCTGGAGCGTGATAGGCGAGCGTTCATTTCAATGACGCGATAGGAGCCCGTCGTCGGATGGAGAGCAAATTGAATATTGCATTCCCCTTGGATTTTGAAATGGCGTGCTGCGCGCAGAGCGACTGAACGAAGAAGATGATACTCGTGATTATTCAGCGTTTGCGAGGGGGCGACGACAATGCTTTCTCCGGTATGCACGCCCATTGGATCGAGATTTTCCATATTGCAGATGACAAGAGCCTGATCATGGCCATCGCGGACGACTTCATATTCAAATTCCTTCCAGCCTAAAAGGTATTCCTCGATGAGGATCTGAGGCGCGCCTTGCAGAGCGCTGCCGGCATGCTCCGCAAGTTCTTTTTCGTTTTCCATACGCCCCGAGCCCAGCCCTCCTAGGGAGAAACCGGAGCGCATCATGACGGGGTATCCAATTTTGCGTGCTGCTGCAAGCGCTTCCGGAACGCTCTTTGCGGCAAAGCTCCGCGGAGTCGGAATATCGAGGCCGGCGAGACTTTCTTTAAATAAATTGCGATCTTCAGTGAGCCGGATTGCTTCGACAGGGGTGCCGAGTACGCGGATATGATACTTTTCTAAAATGCCGCGCTCTTCCAGTTCCAATCCAAGATTCAGCGCCGTTTGCCCGCCAAAACTGAGTAAGAGGGCGTCGATCGATTCTTGCCGGATGATCTTTTCAATGGTTTCGACATTCAAAGGCTGCAAATAAACTTGGTCGGCCATTTGCGCATCTGTTTGCACCGTTGCAATGTTGGGGTTGACGAGGATGGTGCGCAATCCTTCTTCTTTGAGGGCTTTGATGGCTTGCGATCCCGAATAGTCGAATTCCCCCGCTTGTCCGATTCTTAAGCCCCCCGACCCCAAAATTAAAATGTTTTTCACAGCATCATCTCATAGAATTGATCGAATAAATAGGCGCTATCCATAGGTCCCGGACTGCTTTCTGGATGAAATTGCACGGAAAAAAAGGGAAGCGTTTTGTGGGCGATCCCCTCCACAGAACGATCGTTGAGGCTGATAAATGTAGCCTCCCAGTCCTCCGGCAGTGTTTTTTCATCAATTGCGAATCCGTGATTTTGCGCGGTGAGGATGGCTCTCTGGCGTCTCACATCTAAACAGGGATGATTCTGTCCGCGGTGGCCAAAGGGGAGCCTGTACGTGGAAGCTCCGATGGCCAATGCCATGATTTGCGCCCCTAAGCAAATGCCAAAGACAGGTTTATTTCTCTTCAAAGCTTTTTGCAAGATTGCGATCGTTTTTTTCGCCTCGGCGGGATCTCCGGGTCCATTGGAAAGGAATACGCCGTCGAATTCCTCTTCGGAATAGTCGAAATCATAAGGGACTTGCCACAATGTCAAAGGGAATCGAGATAAGTTGCGTAAAATATTTTCCTTCACCCCGCAATCCACTACAATGACCTTCTTTGCCCCTGCCCCCCTCTGTTTCGGACTGGTGCAGCTGACTTTTGCAAGAAGGTTGGTGCCATTGGGATTAAAAAAGCGGGAGAGTGTTTTGGCTCGAGAAATTGCGCCGAGCTGCGTTCCGGTTTTCCGAAGATGTTTTGTCAAAGCCCTTGTATCGACTCCCGTTAGGCAAGGAATGCTTTCTTGCTTGAGCCATTCGAGAAGCGTCTGCTTGGATTCTCGGTGGGAAGGGTGGCTGGCGAGATCGGTAAAAATGGCGCCGCCGGCCTGCAATCTTCCTGATTCCCAAAATTGAGATTCAGGAACTCCATAGTTACCGATGAGTGGGTAGGTAAAGACAAGGATTTGCCCGGCATAAGAGGGATCGGTCAAAGATTCCACATAGCCGGTCATGCCTGTGGCAAAAACGACTTCTCCAAAATAATGATCCATTTGCCAGTCGGGAGCAAGACCGGGGAAGCACTCGCCGGATTGTAGAACAAGATTGGCAGAGATCATCATGCGTCTTCCAAAGACTATGGGATGGCAGTGAAAAAAACAAGAACAATTAATTAAGCTGCCATTTCTTGAGAAGAGCGTCGATGGTTTTTTTCTTTTTCAGGTGTGCAATACTTTGGTTGAACTCGCGCAAGAGCTTTGGCTGGGAATTTTTGAGAACAATGAGATGCAGCCCGGATGGGTCAAGCGGCTCTCCGCTGATTCTGAGTTTGCCTGCAAAAAGATCGCGCACATAATTCACGGCGGGAAGTTTTGCAACGAGAGCTCCTTCGATTTCGCCATTGGAAACCGCTTCCAATAACAAGGGGATCGATGGATACTGGCGAATCATAATCCCTTCATATTTTTGCAAGATCAAGGTCGAGGGATCGCCGGCTACCACGCCTATTTGCTGGTCATTGAATTGGCGTAGGTCGGAAAGAGGCGATTCTGTGGGAATCACAAGAACAGGTCCGCAGTCGAGAAAATTTTGTGAGAAATCGTATTGGGCTAAGTTGAAATTGTAAGGAGCCAGGGAAGAAAGAACAGCCGAGTAGCTTCCTTGGTTCATGTTTTGCATGAGCGAACTCCAGCTCGCAGGGATGAGTTCGAATTGAATGCCTGTTTGTTTATGCACTTCCAAAAGAAACTCTTCGACGAATCCATTGACATAAGGTTCCAAGGCGCCGAAATCGTTGAGATGCCACTCCGGGTCTATGCCGATTTTGATCGCCGCGTTGTTCTTGGTGGAATCGTTGCAGCCATAAAGGAAGAGGACGAAAAAAATGAAGACCCATGTCTTGAGACTTTGGATTGTATTGGTTTGAGAGGGTTTTCGAACTCTTTTCAATCCGTTTTTGAAAAACCCGGTTTTTAAGGACGGGGTTTCTAGTTTCTGGAAGAAGGAGAAAAAATTGCGGGACATAGGGCAATTATACAGGAAAGCATTTTTTGGACAAGCAGGCGGATTTTGTGTAGAATGGGATGGATGGGATATCTTTTGGTCAATTTTGGAGGGCCCCGCACTTTGGAAGAGGTTCCTTCTTTTTTAACCGAACTTCTTT
>CAZZLR010000152.1:0-3255 GCA_964655045.1 uncultured bacterium
GTTGTTTGGGTATACCAACCGCAAAAATTAAAACTCTATCGGGGACAGCTGCGCCTTGCCTTTCTTTTGCCAAGCAAGAAAGGGAGAAACCTCTTGTTCTAAAAATGCAGAGACCTGTTCGGGGGCTCGTCCTATCAATTGAGAAATAGAGCTAAAAGAATCCACTTCTTGGCGACTCAATCGAAAATACGAATCGGCCGCAATCCGAGCCGCCAGGTCTTCCCGAGATCCTTGAGATAAAAGACGCAATCTTTCATGCAACGCCTGTCGGTCTCCCCCTTTTTTCACTGCTTCCATTAATACATTTTCCATCATCATCGCCGGCATCTCCTCTTCCAGGCGGCGTAGACATATGTCCGAGGAGACATGGAGATGAGAAAAAAGATGGACCAGCAAGTTCAATATCGCATCAACGGCTAAAAATGCTTCCGGCAAATAAATGCGGCGATTGGAAGAATCGTCCAAGGAACGCTCCAACCATTGCGTTGCAAGCGTATAAGCAGGATTCTCTGCCAGAGAGATGACAAAACGGGAAAGTCCGCAAAGACGCTCTGCATAAATTGGATTGCGTTTATAAGGCATGGCCGAAGAACCTACCTGCTCGGCGCTTTGTGATTCAAATAATTCGCCATCATGAGCCAGCAAGCGAATATCCGTCCCAATTTTATGAGCGCTTGCCGCAAAAGAGGCAAGTGCGTGCAGAAGATTGCAATCAATCTTGCGCGTATAAGTCTGTCCTGCGATCGGGAGGATTTTTGTAAAACCAAACTCTTTTGCAATCCTCTTTTCCATAGCCACAACTTTGCTTGAATCCCCTTCAAACAGAGAAAGAAAAGAACTTTGCGTTCCCGTCGCCCCTTTCGCCCCCAAGAAAGGAATCTCATCCAAGATTCGCTGCCAATCCCGTCCGTCCCACAAAAGATCTTGCAGCCAAAGACAAGCTCTTTTTCCCATAGTCGTCGGCTGAGCGCTTTGAAAATGCGTATAGCCGAGACAGGCGGAAGAGGCCCATTTTGCCGCAAAAACAGACAGCTGCTCTAAAACATAAACCAGCTTCGTCAAAAGCATTTGTAAAGCAGCTTTACATTGGATCAGATCCGCATTGTCCGTTACATAACAAGAGGTCGCTCCCCAATGAATAATGGGTCTTGCCTCAGGACATTCATCGCCAAAAGCATAAATGTGGGCAAAAACATCGTGGCGAAACTTTTTTTCATAAACGGCCACCTTGGCAAGATCCAAAATAGGCAACGCTTTTTTCATTTGAGAAATCTGGCTTTTGCGAATCGGCAAGCCGAGCGCTTTTTGCGCCTTCGCTAAAGCAATCCAAAGACGCCGAAAGAGCAACGCTTTCTCTTCCAAGGAAAAAAGCCGGGACATTTCTCGGCTTGCATAGCGTGCCGTAAAGGCACTTTCATAACAACGAGACACTAGGATAATTCTTGGATTTCAACGAGAAGATCTCGCAATTCTTGTTTTTCACTCTTTTTCAAAACACACAAAGGATTTTTCAAAAGATCTCGCGCTTTTTTCAAGGCGCCTAAAACCGCTTGCGAGACTTCCGCAACCCTTTTGTCTTCCTTTGACAAGGGAAATTCTTCCCGAATTTTCTGCAGCAGAATCCGTTTGGATTCTCCTCGAAAGTTTTTAACGATCTCTTCCTTTTTACGCAATGAGCCCGATCGGCTTGCAAGACTATAAATCACCTGCCTCGGCATTTGGTCGATCAAGGGATGAACGAGAGCGGGCATAGCCATATAAAATTCATAATACTGAAGAAAATTATAAGGAGTCTGCCGATTTCCGTAAGCGGCATAAAGCCATGCGGTAAACGCCCCTTCCTTATATTTTTTGAGCAAACTCTGCGCCCGCTTGATCCTTTCTCCATGCAAAATGACTGCTTGATTTGCGATCGCTTTGACCTCCGATGTAATCGCCGACAAAACGCCGGCGTCCTCATCGAGGTCCAAAACTCCCTCCTCGCGGTATTCTTCTAAAATCGATTGAATCGCGCTCTTCTCAGACACGCTGAGCGGCGCTACACGGAAAACGCCCGAAAAGCTCGAAAGATCTCCCTTATTGGCTCGTTCCACAAGAGCGGCCATTTTTTGCGAAGGATCGGTTTTGGGCGCAAAACGCCTTTGCAGTAAACGATTGAATTTCGACATCATCTAAATCCTCATCAGTATCTCGGCGGCTAGGGATTTATAATCGATCGCTGCACGCGCCCCCGGCGCCGTCTCAAAGATCGGTTTCCCATAAATAGTCGCCTCAGATACCGCGATATCGCGTCTGACTTTTGCTTGCAAGAGCTTTCCCGGAAATGTCTGCTCGATCACCTTTAAAAAAGCATCATTGCTTTTCCCGCGAGGATTCCAAAATGAAAGAGAAACTCCTAAAATTTTTGTTCCATGCCTTTCAGAAATATTGTTAATGAAAAGAGAAAGACGCTGCAATCCTTTCACGCTATAAAATTCAGGGGTCGCGCAAACAAGCGAGTGGTTCGACGCAATTAACGATGATTCAGTAAGCCAGCATAAGGAAGGGGGCGTATCAATAAAAATAAAATCATAAGGCAAATTACGGAGAATTTCTTTCAGCCGTTCATGAGAATAACGATCCGCTGCAAGCGCTCCCGAAACCTCCACCCTTTCTAACCACGTATCGGCGGGGATTATATCCATGTTGGGAATACATGTAGTTAAAATCACTTCCTGCAAAGTTTTTTCTCCTTGCAGTACAGGCGCAATACTGTCTTGCTCGTCGGGATCAAACCCAAGTCCCGTCGTCAGGTTGGCCTGCGCGTCGAAATCGATCAGCAAAACTCTTTTCTGGTGGAAAAGAGCTAGAGCCGAGCCAATATGGAGAGACGTCGACGTCTTGGCGGTACCCCCTTTAAAACTGCTGACGGAAATAATTTGCATGAAACCAATCTCCTTATGGCGCTATAGAGTAAGGAGACATCAACGCCTTTTTCTCCCTCTCTGCTACGACTTTAGCAAGAAAATCAGAAATGTCAACCGCTCCGTGAACGATATTATCGCGCGTTCGCAAAGAAACCGTCTTATCCTCTATTTCTTTATCTCCTATCGTCAACATGTAGTTCGTTTTCAAAAGCTGCGCATCGCGCACTTTTTTCCCCATCGATTCGTTGCTATCGTCTACATCGCACACAATCCCTTTGGCTCGAATTGTTTCAGCCAGCGCATGCGCATAAGGGGCTGCCAGGTGGTTTCACATCAGTTACTGATGGCT
>CAZZLR010000153.1:0-3243 GCA_964655045.1 uncultured bacterium
ATATATACATACATCCATTAAACAAGGCGAACGCAAACTTGAGTATGAATACTTATACACTAAACAAGACAAACACAACATTAAGAATAAATATTCACACCTTCAACAAAACAAAAAAAACAATATAACCAATACTCGCACCTTCTTCTTGCCCGAGCTCCTAGTCAAAAAGTGTATTCAGCAATATGCCACCCAGTTGTATCCCTTTTATCGGCAAAAATATTTGCCTCTCCAGGAGCTCAAGAAGTGAATCGATCCCGAGGAGGGCGCTCGGCAGAGCAGTTGAAAAAAACTGCCCTTCTCCCATAAGATCGTTCCAACATAACCTAAAGAGACCCACCCATGCTTTCCATTGAGCTGCGCCGTAAATTTCTCAGCTATTTTAAAAATCAAGGACATACCATTGTTCCCTCCTCCCCAGTCATCCCTCATGACGACCCAACGCTTCTGTTCATCAATGCGGGCATGAATCAATTCAAAGACCTTTTTTTGGGGAAATCGAAAAGAGAGTACACAAGGGCGGCTACAACGCAAAAATGCATCCGCGTCGGAGGCAAGCACAACGATTTGGAAAATGTGGGGCATACGACGCGCCACCTTACCTTTTTCGAAATGCTCGGCAATTTTTCTTTCGGCGATTATTTTAAAAAAGAAGCGATCGGATATGCTTGGGATGTTGCAACTCATGTCTTTGATCTCGATCCCGAAAAAATCTGGGTGTCCGTATACAAAGACGATGATGAAGCGTTTGCCCTTTGGGAAAAACACATCAGCTCCAAGCGCATCGTCCGTTTCGGAGAAGCGGAAAATTTTTGGGCAATGGGCGATGTAGGCCCCTGCGGCCCCTGTTCAGAGCTGCTCTACGACCGAGGCGGAAGATTCGGCTCAGCCCTCCATCCAAAAGATGACCCATCGGGAGAGCGCTATTTTGAATTTTGGAATCTCGTCTTCATGCAGTTTGAGCGCGCCTCCGACGGGACGCTTTCCCCTTTGCCCAAACAATCGATCGATACGGGATCGGGGTTGGAACGGGTCGTTTCCCTCAAGATGGGTGTTGAAACCGTGTTCCAAACCGATATTTTGCGCAGCCTCATCGCAGCTGTAGAAACTCTCAGCGGCAAAAAATATGATCCCGCAGATCTTCATCGAGCGCCGGCCTTCCACGTGATTGCCGACCATATCCGCAGCCTCTCTTTTGCTATCGCCGACGGCGTGCAGCCGAGCAACACCGATCGAGGCTATGTGCTCAGAAAAATCTTGCGTAGGGCGGTGCGCTATGGACGGATGATCGGCCTGCAAAAACCGTTTCTGGCTGACGTTCTCCCCGCGCTTACGGCTGCAATGGGTGAAGATTTTCCCGAACTCAAACAGTCGGAAGAAAGAATCGCCGAAATCGTTACTCTAGAAGAAGAATCGTTTCTCCGCACCCTTGTGCGCGGGGGACATCTTTTGAGCTCGGTCATCGAAGATTCCCGCGCGAAAAACCAACAAATCTCGGGAGACGACGCTTTCAAGCTCAAAGACACCTATGGATTGCCCCTGGAAGAGATCCAGCTCATCGCCAAAGACGAGCATCTTGCGATCGATCTGGTTCGTTTCGCAGCGCTCGAGGATGAGGCGCGCGAAAAATCGCGCAAAGCTCATAAAACGGCGGCGCAATCGTTTGAAGCAAACTTTTTCGCCGATTTTCTCAAGACCCATCCTCCTTGCCAATTTGTCGGCTATGAGCGGCTTCAAAACTCCGGAAAAATTTTAGGACTCGTCGTCGATGGCGCTTTTGCGGAAAAAATTGAAGCAGGACAAGAAGCAATGGTTCTTTTAGATCAAACCCCTTTTTATGCGGAAATGGGAGGACAGGCGGGCGATACGGGGCTTTTAACAAAAGGAACGGAAAACTTTCGCGTCTACGATACCCTTTCCCCTTACCCAGGAGTGATCGCCCATTTAGGAAAAATGGAAATGGGAAGCTTGAAAAACAAAGAAACCGTTCATGCGGAAGTCGATTCCGAAAGACGAAAAGCCATTCAAAACAATCACACGGCGACGCATCTTCTCCACTGGGCATTGCAACAAGTGCTAGGCAGCCATATTCGGCAAGCAGGATCGCTCGTCGAGCCGCATCGGCTTCGCTTCGACTTCAACCATCATAAAGGCGTCTCTCCCCTCGAATTGCGGCGCATCGAAGAACTTGTCAATGAAAAAATACGCTCAGACGTCCCTGTCTCCATCTACGAGCTTTCCTATGAAGAGGCGCAAAAACGCTCCGATATCAAGCAGTTTTTTGGCGAAAAATATGGCGCATCCGTCCGCGTCGTCGACGCCGCGTTTTCTAAAGAGCTCTGCGGGGGGACGCATGCGGCGCGCACGGGGATGATTGGCTACTTTAAAATTATGAAAGAGAGCAGTATTTCAGCAGGAGTGCGGCGCATCGAAGCTGTTACAGGAATCTATGCGGATGAACTTGTCCGCGAACAAGAAGATCTTCTCTTGAGTCTTGCCGCATCGCTTAAAGCCCCCTTGCCTCTTATAGCCGAAAAAGTGCAAATGCTGCTGCGCACCCAAAAAGAGCTGGAAGCGCGCATTCAAGAATACAAGCAAAAAGAGAGACGCGCCTTAGCCAAGCAGTTGTTGCGCGATCATGCGGAGCTGTCGGGAGCGATTCCCTTTCTCATCCATGAAATTGCACCGGGGGTGGAGGATTCTGCGCTTTTGGCAGAAGAGGTTCTCGCAGAAATGCGATCAGGGGTGGCCGCTTTTGGCTCCGCTACAGAAAATGAATGTCGGATCTTAATCGCCGTCAGCTCCGATCTTGTTCAAAAGGGGATTCATGCATCTACCCTGATTAAAGAGGTTTCTCCCCTGATCGGCGGCGGAGGAGGGGGAAAAAATAACTTAGCGCAAGCAGGGGGTAAAAATCCCAATGGATTAACTCAGGCATTGTGTAAAATTCGCGAACGATTGCGGTCAACTACTTGATGAAAAGTCATGGCGAGAGTCCTGCCCTTCGCTTTTTTACAAAAGAACTTGCGCGCGAAACAAGCTCTTGGCTGATCGAAGAGCTTTGGGATACGCCCAGAGCCTATCTTGCAGCGCTTGCGCTGCGAGAGGCAGGAAAATCCGTCCTCGTCATTACAGGAGGTGAACGAGAAGACCGTCTCTTCAGCGATCTTTCTTATTTTGCTCCGGAGGCCGTGGTTGAGTTCCCCGCTTGGGAAACATTGCCCGGAGAAGATATTGCTCCCA
>CAZZLR010000154.1:0-3206 GCA_964655045.1 uncultured bacterium
ACGACCTGCTCCCCCCTCCGGAAACCATCCGGGTCGAATTGGGAGAGATGCGCACGACAAACCGCACTCCCATCGCTCTGTCCTTTGCTCCTCCTTTTGATATGGAACATTTTGAAGGAGCGGACACATCCGATAAATTGCAAAAACGGGAGTTGCGCGCCCGAAGACTTTGGTCTATTGTCAATGCAATGCATACAACTTTGGTCAGTTCATGATTCTTTTAACTCTTCTTTGCTGCACGATTCAAGACACTTCCTCCCTCCCCTTTTTAAATCCCGATCTTCAAGAGAGAAAATCCTTAAAAGTTCGCTTAGACAATGGGTTGGAAATGCTTTTAATTTCCGATCCCAAGGCCGGCCAGGCGGCGGCAGCGCTTGCGGTTGATGCAGGATCATGGAACGATCCTGTGGAATTTCCGGGAATGGCTCATTTTTGCGAACATATGCTCTTTATGGGGACGGGAAAATATCCCGATGAAAATGAGTTCATGGCTCTTGTGGGCGACTATGGGGGAGCGACAAATGCGATGACCTTGCCGGACAGAACTCTTTATATGTTTTCATCCAATGAAGAGGGATTTGCCCCGCTTTTCGATCGGTTCGCCCATTTTTTCATCGACCCCTTATTCAAGCCGACAAATATTTCGCGGGAAATGCACGCGGTGGATCAAGAGTTTGCCAAAAGTCTTCAGCATGACGGCTGGCGTTCTTTGATGGTGTTTAAGGAGACGGGCAACCCGGATCATCCAAACCGCATGTTTAGCTGCGGAAACTCCCAGACCTTGGCTAATATCCCTTCGAGCGCTTTGCAGCAATGGCATAAAGATCATTATAGCGCCGACCGGATGCATGCGGTGATCTATGCGCCGATGCCTCTTTCTGTTTTACAGGATCTGGCTTCCAAGGCGTTTTATGCCGTCCCTTGCGTAGAGAAAGCGGCTGATATCGATCCAACCATTCCTTTAATGTCTGCGCAGCAAAAGGGACATATCATTTATATGACTCCGATCTTGGAAGGACAAAGCTTGATTCTTTGTTGGGAGCTGCCTTTGTCTCTTGCGGACGACGACTCTCTATCGGCCGAGCTCATTGCCTATGTATTGCAAAGAGGACAACAAAACAATCTGTATGAACAACTCAAACAACAGCAGCTGATCCACGATCTTTCCATTCAGGTCGATGAAATCGCAGGCCCCAAGCATCGTCTTTTTGAAATCAGCATTGAGTTAACGGAGAAGGGGGCAAAAAATGTGCAGCTTGTTCTCCAACAGGTCTTTCAGTCCCTTTCCCTAGTTCGGCAAACGGGCATTCCCCAGGATCTCTTTCGGGAAAGAAATGATCTCGCAAGGATTCTTTATCAATACCAAAGCCGCAAAGATCCATTTCCTTATGTTACGCAAATTGCCCGCACGCTTTCGAATGAACCTTTGGCCGCGTATCCGAGCCGCCAACTTCTTGGGTCTCACTATTGTCTAAAAAAAATCGCACAAGCCGCCGATTTTCTTAGGCCGGAGAACTGTTCCCTATTTTTTCTAGGGTCTCCCGAGATCACACAAGTAGCGCCTGAAAAAAAGGAGACATGGCTGGGAGCCGAATATGCGGTGAAGCCGATCCCCCGCGATTGGCTGACCTGTTGGGAACAAGCTCCTTTGCATCCCCTGATTCACTTACCAAAGCCCAACCCCTTTATTCCTGCGCAATTAGACCTCGTACACGCTTCGGAGGAGGCCGCGGAGCCTGTCCTTGTCTCAGAGAGCGCCCATGGCATCGCCTACTTTGCAAGGTGCCCTGAATTTAAAACCCCTACTGCAGATATCCGGCTCAATCTGTTATCGCAAGTCATACAGAATGATCCGAGATCCCATGGGCTTGCGTCGATTTATTGCGCGCGGCTCAATGAACTCCTCCATCCCACTTTCTCCATGGCGCAAGCCGCAGGTCTCAAGGCATCGGTGAATCCTGATGAAGGTTCTATCAGGATCCATGTTCATGGATTTAGTGAAAAAGCGCCTCTTCTTTTTGAAACGATCCTTCATTCGTTAGCGTGTCCTCCTCCGACTCGAGAACAATTTGAAACTTATGCAACGCAGCTCAAAGACGCATGCGCCAATGCACAAAAAAACCTTTCCTTCCGACAAGCCAATGATCTTGCCTATTCTTTACTTTTATCGAACCGAGCGACGCAAAAAACACAGTTGTCGGCCTTGGAACAGATCACTTATGAAGAATTCCTTATTTTTCAAAAAAATCTCCTCGAAAAAACCTATGTCCAGGGATTTTTCGCAGGCAATCTGTCTTGTCGCGATGTAGAGACAGCATGGCTGGATGTGATGCATCAGTTGGGCAACGAGCCTCTTCCTTCCGCAGAACATCCGAAAACCGCCGTAGCCACTCTTCCTGAGGGGCCCTACTCGATCTCTCATGCAGGCTCCACGCAAGGAAACGCCACCCTTTTAGTGCTTGATGCAGGAGATTTTTCCCATTCGCGCGGAGCTGCGCAGGAAATCTTATCCATTGTGCTCAAAGAGGCGTTTTTTAATGAGCTGAGGACGCGTCAAAAAACGGGATACATTGCTTTTGCAGACGGACAGGAAATGGAAAAAAGGCTATTTGAATTTTTTGTCGTCCAATCCAACTCTCATCAGCCTGAAGACTTACTCTATCGCTTCGAACTTTTTTTAGAAGAATTTCTCGAAAACTTCTCAGATAAAATAACAGAGGCGCGCTTTAAGACTTTGCAGGAAAATGCGGCGCTCGGACTGGAACATCGTTTCTGCAATCTGAAAAAAAAGGGAAGGTTGCTGAATATGCTTGCTTATCGCTATGGAGCCAATTTTCATTTTATCCAGCAACGGATCGATGCGATACGCGCTTTGTCTTATGAAGAATTCCATGGCGTAAGCAAAGAAATTTTAGCGCGCTCGAATAAAAAAAGGCTGGCGGTTCTTATCAAGGGAACGATCTCCGAACATTTTGCGTATGAGCCAATCACACCTTCGGAACTGCAAGAAATCGCCCTATACAGCCGATCGCCTTAGGGGGAGGTCTAATACCAAAACAATTTAAAAAACAGAATTATACTATTTTAAAATCCCGATATATTTTAACATTAAGTTAACAGCAACTTCATTTAATTTAAAATTTTCAGTATAAAATTGACCTTGCCCCCTTCTTTAGTCCAATCTTAGTTAGAGGTTCCGGTTAATT
>CAZZLR010000155.1:0-3205 GCA_964655045.1 uncultured bacterium
CGCTCCTTGACCCCATAGCTAAAGCTAGGGGATTGCGTCGCGTCTTTGTTCAAGAAAATGATCCGGACGGAGCACGCTGCGCTTATATCCCGTTTCGAAATGGGGGGTCAACTGCCACCCGCGAGGCTGTGATTCGGCAGTGGCGTTAAACCCCGTCATGCGAATGTTGCGAAACTGGGAAGTTTGAAATAATCCTTCCCAAAGCGCCCCATCAACATAAAAAGTGCGATTATCCCAAGACGCATAGAAAAACAAGTTTTCTTGATTGATATTGCTGTGGCCGGCGCCTTCTTGTTCATGGATGTGCGTATATAGATAAGACAATCCCATGCCGATCCGGCTATCTTCACTGATATTTCCATCAAAAGCCAAAACCGCGCCTCCCGTAGAAGGATTGAATCCTGGGGGTTTGGCTTTGCGCCTTTTGATAAGCTAAGGAGGCGATCGCATCGAACCATACGGTAAACTCATGATCGCGGTTTTTCGGCAATGGCTGCACATTTTTCTTTTCATCGACTAGATTTTCTGCATCCGCCGTGAGGACGAACGAGGCGGCAACCTCACTGCCTCCGCGCAGAGGACGACCGGAAGAGCGGCGCTGCCGTAATTGATACGACAAGCTATTGGTCATAAAGAACACGTTATTAGCCGCCGTATAAGAAGAGACCCCATTGCGTGTCGGCGCCGCGCTGGCAACGGCATCTGTAAGCGTTCCATTCGCAGCCGCAGGCATGAAATAATAACCATTTTCTTGAGAAAAGGCATTGAAATAATTGGCAAAAATCGCATTATTCCCACTTAACCCTTCTGTGGGAATCTGTCCTAGGAGGTTATTGACTGCAATCGCCGCGGAAAATGCAAAGGAGCTGGGCATAGGCAAAACCATTACGGCTCCCGTCGGGAGGACAATAGCAGCATAATTAACGCCGTTATTTGTTCCCGCAATCGCTCCGTAGCCAAAGTCATTGAGCGCGGCCACGTTCATAGCTCCATTACCAATAAAACCTGTTCCGGTGAGTTGCGTAACCGTCCCCGAAGGAGAGACATCGCAGCATACGCTGTATTAGAGCTGTCGTGGCCGATCACCAGGCCTGTCCCCGATCGATTCAAAGCGACTCCATAAATCGTACCGGATCCCCCGATCCCCGGAAGAGTCAGTTCGGTTAACACTCCTGTAGGAGAGACTTGAGCGAGGTAAGGGACTGTTGAGTTCACAACGCCGCCGAGCAGCCCAGATCCTGTCTCATTGATCGCTACGCCATAAATGGCGCCTGCAGTTCCCAAGGACCCGGAAACGAGCGGGGTCGCAACGCCCGTGGCAGAGACAAGAGCCGCATAAGGAGAAGATCCATTATCGCGTCCTCCAATGATCGCTGTACCTGCATCATTGATAGACACCGCTTCTATCGTTCCGGTTCCCGTAAAACCCGTGTTCGTCAATAAGCTTGCCGTTCCCGGGAAAGAAATGCGTGCGGCATACGCAGCGGTAGCATCGACTCCTCCCAATAGAGCATCTCCAAAATTATTGATCGTTACATTTTCTAAAAGTGTAGGTCCAACAAGCCCCGGCAGAGAAACCGGCGTCATCACGATCCCTGCCGTTGAAATATAGGCTGCATAGGGCTCGGATGTGACTAGGATTTCCCCGGCCGTTCCATGCATTTGCAGCGTTAGGCTCGAACAGCCTACAAAGAAAAAAGTCTGAAGTAGACGGAGATTCCTCAACATAGCAACATTCTTCAATTCGTCTTTTTCGTTAGATATCATCGCCGAAATTACAGATCAATGATTTATTTTACGCTCAAGGAACTTTTCGAAAGTGCGAGGCAGTGTCATATCAAAAGAAGGCCTCAGCTATTGCCATATCAAATCAAAGATTTAAAGGAGGTTCTTTTAGACCATGAAGAACAATAAAGACTTAAAATATTATATGAAGCTCGATTGGTCGTTCATCGAGCGAAAGACATTATCGATTAGCCAAGATTGCAAAAAAAGCGCATCAGTCTATTAGCAAAACCATAGATAGTATTGTAGATTTTGGCATTAGAAACAAAAAGAAAGCCATTCTCTGAGTATTGTGAAGGAGTGTCCCAACATTTGACCCTCATAGCTAAAGCTAGGGGATTGCATCGCGTCTTTGTTCATAGCGGTAGTTCCACCACTCTCGCCTAGTAGTTCCACCACTCAACAAGCATTTTTGTTGATAGCCAATGACTTAACGAAAAAAAGTTGAACGGTAACGGTAGTGGTTAGTTACCATTTTTATGAGCTCAGGCTTTCAGCCCGCCCAAAAATGTTTGGAAGAAGAACCCAAAAAAGAAAAAGCCTTGTAGGATTTTGAATGGCACTCAAAAAGAAAAGGCAACAAAGCTTCTTTCCTGGGAAAAGCTAAACTAAAACCCCAAATCGACTAAACCATCCCCAAAGGACATCGAATTCGCAGGAGTACGGTTTCTTCGACTTGTTATGAGGCTGTCCCACGTAGTATGGGTTGTTTCTTTTGAGTGTCCGAAGGATTTTTCGAGCATTTTCGATGAGTCAAAATTGTACGTATAATGCTACTTATACCTACCCTAGAAATATTTGAGAGCGTTTAGGTTTAGACGCCCCTTATTTACATATTTACTTAAATAATGATATATGGTAGAATATAAGACAAAAACAGGGAGACGACACATGTCTGGTAAAGGAGAACTATTCAGGTTAACAGTAGACATACCGAGCGCGGATCACGTGCGCCTAAAGGCTCTGGCAGCCGTTTTGGGCAAGAGCATGAGAGAAATCATCACGGAGTGGATTCATGGCAATCTGTACAAGGAAAATACTCCAAACGCCGCTACTCTCAAAGCTATGAAAGACATTGACCAAGGAAAAAACTTGGTAGAATCGAAAGACATTGAAGACCTTTTTCGCAACCTCGGAATCTAATGCTAATACCAGTATACCAAAACACATTCGAAAAAGATGTCAGGAAGGCTAAGAAACGAGGGTTGGATATTTCCAAGCTGAAGCGCATCATGGAGCTTTTAGTAGGAGAAAAATCTTTAGAACCAAAACACAGAAATCACACGCTCAAAGGAAACTTTGTCGGCTATTGGGAATGTCATATCGAGCCGGATTGGCTTCTAGTCTACAAAAAAACAAAAACTCATACCATTTATCAAAAATAACTTTTAGTTTATAGTCACTCATTTTTCACCAACGT
>CAZZLR010000156.1:0-3201 GCA_964655045.1 uncultured bacterium
TTTTCTCTTTTTTATCCGTTCAAGCATAACCATATGTTTTTGTGTATTATTTCCTCGGTGTTTTGCGTTTTTTCTAGAGCGATGCTGGCAGTCGTGGATCGCAAGGTTTTTTGCCATCAAGAGTATCCCTTTTTTCGAGGCATACTCCTGAATTCTCTCTTCCCGCTCTCATGTGCGATTTTCTTTTTTCTGATTTTTTGTCCTATTGACGACACAGTTTTGCAATGGATAGGCAATCCTGGAATTATTTTAAGCGGCTTTGGAGCGCAGCTATCGGCGACTGCGATGTCGATGGGGTTGCGACGGTCTGCGGTGAGGAGCATCATGATTACAAGCAAATCCTCGGATTTCTTGATTCCTCTTGTTGTGATGGGCATTACTGGACAGGCTCCCATGATCGACCGGCTTCTTTTCTCTCAACTGACAACATTGGCATTTTTACCTCTTGCAGTAGATGTATTGAAGAGAAACGGCGTTCACGTTGCGGTCTCCGTTTTTATCATTGGAAGTTTATTGTTCCAAGCGTCCGTAAGTTCGCTATTTGCTCTGTCTCAATATGTGCAAACATTTGCTGATTTCTTGCGTTTTATGGTTTGTGTCCTCTTTTGGAGGACATTATTCGTTCTTCTCGCAAAGAGACTCATACAATTGCAAGATGCAGACTCTGTTCAAGATCAAAAGAACGCTGTTGCGCAGGAAAATATAGGACAGACGCCCGGAAACATTGCAAAAGTTCTATGTATTCGGGGAGTTCTCGCGTTTTTTTCTCAAGCTTCATTCTTTTATGCCATTAGCTGTCTCGAAAGTCTGATTGCATGGCCCATTCTCAACGCAGGTCCACTATTGAATTGCTATGTCGCACAATGGTTATTGAAGGAAAAAGTGAATCGATCAGAACATATTGTCCTGACTATGCTGTTTTGCATTACAGTTATCTATATTATAAGGTGTTATGCATTTAAATGAAAGACATAAATTTGATGTAACTATTCAGGTCCCGCCTGCGGCGCGACCTGAATAGTTACAAATCCGATTATTCAATTGCTGATTTTTTAGTTGGGACAGGACATAAAACCTTGCTCGGCCCTACAGGCGTTGGATTTGCTTATATAAAAAATCCATGCCAAGTATCTACTTTGATCGAGGGGGGAAGTCCCGGGAGTTCTGCGCTAGCGAGTGTGCATCCTCGACAAATGCCCTATAAATTTGAAGCGGGAACCCTCAATGGTTTAGGGATTTCAGGATTGCGCGGTGCGTTACAATACATTCAAAGAACCGGGTGGAATGCGATTGTGGAACCGCCGCTGCGTCTGACTCAAAAATTAATGGACGAAGTACAAAGGATTCCTGGCCTTATTATATATGGCACAAAAGACTGTACACGGAAAGTCCCTATCCTCTCTTTGAATCTCAGGGGATGGCTGCCTAGTCAAGTGGCCTACGAACTGGATCGTCGATATAAAATTTGCACTCGCGCAGGCCTGCATTGCGCCCCCTTGATCCACAAAAAACTCGGAACGGCGCCCACTGGCACTGTGCGCATTAGCCTGGGACACCAAAATACTGAGGAAGACGTGGATCTACTCATGAAAGCGCTATGGGAATTGCAGGATGAAACAGAGGCGCAAAGCGACTTGAATACAACAAGATAGAGTACAGACACCCACCCTGTACCACTCCGCCTCCACCATCATACTTCTTGCGCAGAATTACCCGGCGGTGCGATAACTATTGTGCCAATAAAGGGGTATTTTGTGGGTTTCACAAGTATATTAGAAATTTTTTCAATCGGGATTGGTCCTTCGAGTTCTCACACCGTGGGTCCTATGCGTGCGGCGAAGCGCTTTATTATCGAGATCAAGGAACGCGAGCTCTTCGAAGACGTATGCCGTATTCAAGTCGAGCTGTATGGCTCCTTGGCAATGACCGGGGTTGGCCATGCAACGGATTTGGCTATTTTGTTAGGCTTGGAGGGGGAGACGCCCGATGGGGTGGATCCGGAGGCCATTCCGGGAAAAATAGCCCGAATCCATAGGGAAAAAACGATTTCTCTTTGCGCCCGCAGGCTCATTGCTTTTGATCCGGACGCAGACCTCCTGTTCTTAAAAGGAAAAAGATTGCGCTATCATTCAAATGCAATGCGTATGCGCGCCTTCAATAAAAAGGGAGCCGCCTTATATACTCAAAATTATTATTCGATTGGGGGCGGTTTTGTGCTCAATCAGCAAGAAGCGCTGCGCCCTGCTCTGCCGCAAGCTTCATTGCAAGTGCCTTTCCCTTTTGAGACTATGGAAGAGCTCAAAGTACATTGCCGGATGCAAGGGAAGTCGATTGGAGAAATTATTTGGGCGAATGAAATCGCTCTGCGCTCCGGAGAAGAGGTGCGCTCCGGGATTTTGAAAATTTGGGATGCGATGCGTTATTCTGTCGCGCGCGGCCTCCAAATGCGCGGCGAGATCCCCGGCGGCCTGGGCGTCAAAAGACGCGCTGCGGATCTTTATGCCAGCCTGAGTGGGATGCAGCAAGACATTGCCGAGGATCCCACGCTGGTGATGGAGTGGGTGGGCGTCTTTGCCCTCGCTGTGAATGAGGAAAACGCTGCCGGCAGCCGCGTCGTTACGGCTCCGACAAACGGTTCCTCCGGCGTGATTCCTGCGGTTTTGCACTATTGTCAAAAATTTATTCCTTCTTTTCACGAAGAACGTTTGATGCAATTTTTTTTGACGGCCTCCGCTATGGCATGCCTGTATAAATCAGGCGCGTCGATTTCCGCTGCGGAAATGGGATGCCAGGGGGAAATCGGCGTCTCTTCTTCGATGGCGGCCGGAGGGCTTGCCGCCGTGTTAGGAGGGACTCTCGAACAGATTGAGAACGCTGCGGAAATTGCTATGGAGCATCATCTCGGCTTGACATGCGATCCCCCTGGAGGACTCGTACAAATCCCCTGTATCGAGCGCAACGCGATGGGAGCGATCAAAGCCATTACAGCGGCGCGCCTTGCTTTGCGAGGCGGAGGACAGCACCGCGTTCCCCTCGATGCAGTGATCCGCACTATGAAGGAAACGGGGTTGAATATGCAAACAAGATATAAGGAGACCGCGGCAGGGGGGCTCGCTTTGCAAGTGACCGTCGCATCTCCTGTCTGCTAATACCAAAAGAAACAAATAATGTCCTATTTGAGCGCGTCAAAGCGTCGAAAAT
>CAZZLR010000157.1:0-3168 GCA_964655045.1 uncultured bacterium
ATCGACAGCTTTCACGCAGCTGAAATATGACATTATTTGTTTCTTTTGGTATTATACCCAAACAACCTGAAAAGTTTGTGTTTAGACTTTTTAAATTGTTTGGGTATAGGTTGGCAAGAAAGGAGACACCATTGCCTTACGCGAATTCAAAGAACCGGCTTTAAAGCGGAGAACCGCGAGAGGCAACCCCTGCTTAGAAAATTTCTGGGGCACATCTAAAAAGCTTTCTTTGAAGACGAGAGCAAGCTCTTCGCCGTTATCCCCTAAGAACTCTACATCGAGCGGATTATCTTTTAATCCGGGAGAATTTTGAAATTGATACAAGAATTTTTTCAAGCGTTCAATCGGCATTTCCCCTGGAGGAATCCAGATCCACATCTCATCTTTATGAGCATGTTCCGCATTTTTACCGCGGTACACATCTTCTGCGCTCACAATCGTACTCACCATGTGAAGATGGAGCATAATTTCTTGTTTTTTTTCAGAAACATCCATCGCCCCTCGGAGCCAAACTGATCGAATTGCATCGGCGTGTCGTCTAAAAAAAGAAAGATTGCTTGCAAAAATTTTTGTCTGTCCTACGCGGCAGCAACCGTTTTGTTCTTTTGTATCAGAAAAAATAGTCGAGGCTTTTCCCTGTGCGCAAAGAGCTAAGTTCTCCTCAAGCGCTTTTTCTTTATGCGCATAAATTTTTCGATATAGGGAATACATTTCACGATTTTGCAGAATTTTCGCAGCCGCCTTCTTTGGGAACGATGGATCGCGTGGCAAATCGTCCAAAGAAATCACTTCTATTTCCTCCCCCACCGACAATGTCTTCAAACGATTCAAAAGTTGGGCAACGCATTCGACGTCCTGGGCGCTCACTTTGCTCAAAAGATCGGTATCATCCAAGATCGCATACAGAAAATGAAAATATTCGACCATCTCGCGCATAGGATGAATATAAAACGAAGAATTTTTGGAGGCTGCGATTTTTCGCATAAGCAATTTTTGCAAAAGGCGGCTCGAGTCGGTCTCCTTGATCTGTTTTTCAATTCCTTCCTTCGTTTGTCCTCCTAAGCTCGTCCGATCATTGATCGTAAATGCGCAAGAAGCAACCAAAGTGTTGCAGGATTGCACGTCCGCTAAAATCGCCAGCGGAGGCGCGGCCGTGCGCAACTGCGATTTATGGTGGTCGATCACACTAATCACTTCTAAATAAGGAGGAATCGTTACCTCTTCCGGGTTGCAAAAATCACGCAGACTTACCGTCCCCAGAGTGGGCTTTCTCACGTCAGCAGCATGGATCGTCCCTGCAGGAATCCATCGATCTTGATCGGGATAAACCACCGTCAGCGCCGCGTAGTCGCCCATCTTACTTCGAATTTCTTCTACATCGCTACGTGCCGTTACAAAGGTAGGATGATGAGAAAAAACCTCTTGCTTTGTTAACAGAGCCAGATCCAATTTCTCAAGACGCTCCCGCATCTTGAAAATTGTTTCATGAAGAGAACCTACAACCTCTTTTAGAAAAAGAAACACTGCTTCGCGTTTTTCTACAACTTTTCCTCTCGCATCGAATAAAGAACGCATCCGTTCTACAAGAGAGGAAACCCCGTCGAAAGGAACCTGAGCCAGGTGAGCGAGGCAGTCCCCCAACCGCTCAAACGTACACTGCAATCCCTCTTTGAGGGATAAAACCTTAACCACGAAAAGACGAACACTTTGTTTTTCCTTTTCGGAAAATCCTTCGACGGGTTCGCATGCATCCAATTGCATTTGGAACAGGGAGACGAGCGCATGGTCTGCTTCCTCGATGCACAGATTTTCTTGCGCCAAGAGGGAAATCAACCGGAGATGCAGCTGATTTTCAAACCATCGAAGACAGCTGCTCAATAAAATAATGACCTGGCGCACCGCTTCGACATCCATGCCGCGCCAATCGCCCAAATAAAATCCCTGCTCGTCAACGACCACAACCGCTTTATTTTTACGCTCGTGATCGATCGAAGCGATCGAGACGCCAGGCGTAGTGCGAACCATATCTTTTTGGCTCAACAGATCTTTACCCGTAAGGTGCAGAGCCAACCGATCTTTCGCCACATGAGTAAATACAGCCTCGCCGAAAATTTCCTTAAAAAGGAGCGTTGTTTCAATTTGTTTCGGAGGAACGCCCCCGGGAATATTCCAGACATGCAACCCATCGCCCACTCGAGCGGCGAACGCATCGAGCCACCCCCAAAAAGAAGCGACGGTTGTATCGAGATCGGGAGACTTATGAGCGCTAACGAAATGAGATCCTTCATATACTTTCCCCATTCCAATCGGAAAAAGAACTTGATATTCGCTTCGTTCCAGCCATTTTCCAGCAATACGTCCCCGAATTCGCCCATTTTCTTCAAAACTCAAACCCGAATACTGGTTGAGCCACAGCTCAAAACTATTGAATGTATAGCGGGAGAGAATTTTTTCCCGATCGATCCTCTCTATAAATTGAATGACCGCAGGCAAAAGGAAACAGGGTTCCGGATGCCCTGCAATGAAATCGCATAGCATTCGGCTCACCCGGTCGCTGCGCGCGCGTTCATGCAGAGCCAAAAAATCGGGCTGCCGCAATGAATCGATCGCAGCGTCAAGATCGGGGAAACAATCCGTATGGATGCGATACTCTCCGAGGAGAGGGGTGTTTTGCATGAGGCAACCTCAATTTCACGCTATCAGTTTCTATGCTCTATACCACAACAATCTGAAAAATTGGCGTTCAAGTTGTTTGAGTATACATCAAATACAATTCGGACTGAGCAGGACTCGAACCTGCGACCACCCGCTTAGAAGGCGGGTGCTCTATCCACTGAGCTATCAGTCCCTATGGAGGACGCTTCTAAAATAACGCATATCACCGCTATTTTGCAAGACTCAAAAAATTCTTGCCAAAGAAGTTTACATTTACATACACTCGATCCCTTTAATAAGAGGTTTGGCCATGCGATTTTCTCTTTTCCTGTTTGCGGTAAGTTCTTGTTTGTATGCGGAAGACGATTTTTTTTCTTCAAAACCGGAGCCCGGCGTAGAGTTATCGCCGACCTCGCATGTATACAGATGCGGGGAGACTCTCATCCCTTATACGGCTCTTGCGGGAACGCTGCCCTTGGTCGATAGGGAAGGAGAAGATTTGGCGCATCTTTT
>CAZZLR010000158.1:0-3158 GCA_964655045.1 uncultured bacterium
AACCGACTCCATCAAGCCCATCTTCTGCTCGATCAATTCATGGATGTGTTCTTCGATGGAGTCTTTTGTGACGAGTTTGAACACCTGAACGCCGCGGCTTTGGCCAATCCGATGAACGCGGTCGGTGGCCTGGTTTTCTTTTGCGGGATTCCACCAGCGGTCATAATGGATGACTACCGAAGCAACCGTTAAATCGATGCCCACCCCCGCAGCTAAAAGAGAGGCGACGAATACGGCGCATTCAGGGTCTTCGCGGAACATCACGAGCTGCTCGCTCCGGTTACGCGTGGCGCCCGTAATCGCAGCATAGCCGATCCCCTGTTCTTTAAGATACGATTCGATCATAGACAACATGTCGAGATATTGGGAAAAAACCACCACTTTTTGTCCGCTACCCAAAGCTTCGGCCAATAATTCGACGAAAAGATCCCATTTCCCAGAATGATACTTGCGAAAATTTTGTACGTCATTCACATACAGCGCGGGATGATCGCAGATCCTCTTCAGATTCATCAACACTGCGAATATATGCATATAAGAAACCGGCTTGGAGGCGTCCCGGAGCTCTTTATAGACCGTATCGCGCGTTTGCGCCGTGACCTCGGAATACAGGCTTTTCTGATCTTGCGATAAATCGCAATAAGAAATTTCTTCAATCTTCTCTGGAAGATCGGTCAGAACCTCGCTTTTTTTACGCCTCAAAATAAAGGGCTTCACCAGTTTTCCTAAAAGGCGCTTTTTTTCCTCGTCGTTTTGCTTTTCAATGGGATAAATAAAAAGATCGCGGAAAACGGCCTCTGAAGGAAGATAGGAAGGGAGAACGATATCCATCAAAGATTTGAGTTCCCGCACTCTATTTTCGATCGGAGTACCGCTAAGCCCAAGACGCATATTCGCTCGAATCGCGCGCAGCGCCTTATGCGTCTGCGAGGCATAGTTTTTGGCAACCTGGATCTCATCAAAAATAGCCACCTCAAAGGAGAGGGAACGCAAAGAATCGCGGCCCGTGCGAAGGATGCCATAAGAGGTGAGCAAAAGTTGGTGGCATTCATCAAAATATTCCAAACTGCGATCCAACCCATAATAAGTGCAAACAGAACAGTCAGGTAAAAAGCGTTTGAGCAGTTCTTGCCAATGATAGATCACCGAGGTGGGGCACACGACTAGGTATTTTTGTTTCTTCGCCGTATCTTGTTCGCTGACGGCGGCGAGCAAAGCCATAGCTTGATGTGTTTTGCCCAACCCCATATCGTCGCAAAGAAGTCCCGATAATCCATGACAGTAAAGGAACCACAGCCACCGGAGCCCTTGTTCTTGATAAGGACGCAGCGTCGACTTGAGCTGCGATATATCGAGCGCCTGATCGGTCTCAAGGTCTTTCATCTCTTCAAAAAGGCGGCATGTTTCGGCGGAACGTGGATCTTCCCGCGCCGGAAGCTTCACCTCTTCCATGGCGCAAAGGCGCAGCCATTCCGGAGCGTTGAGCCAAATCACTCCCTTTTCCCGATCTAAGCATTTTTCAGAAATCTGCGACAGCCAGTTAAAACGCGCTTCTCGGAGAGCAATCAATCCGGCAGGAGAAAACAAATAAACGCGCTTCTGATTGAGGGCATCCCAAATCGCAATAGAACTCACCTCCCCGTATTCCGATTCATAAGAGAAATGAACACCCCATTTCTCCTTGCCGCGCACCTTCTCGCGCACAGCAAAACGCACATGCGCCCAAAGACGCGCAGGCCTTTTCAAAGAGGAATCCGAAAAAACGACATAAGGCGCGATCTGGTCGAGATCATAAGTCACAAACTGCGCCTCTTGTTCAAGGGTTACTTCAAAAGGCTCTTGAAATCGTGCCGGAAGCTGCGCCGCCGCGGACGCTTCATGGAAACCAAGGCCGGGCACGTAGAAAAAATGATAAAAGACCTGAACTGAATCGGGATCGATCCCATGCGCATATTCTCTTTGCGGAGAGACCTCGGGACGCCCCTTGGCATTCACAGTCAATCTCAAGCCCGTTTTCAACACGAATGCCCTCGTACTGAAAAACCCCTGCACCTGTTCCAATTCTTCTTTGTGTTCTTGAATAAAAAGGGGGATCTCTTTTCTAGGAACCTCTAGCCCCGGGTGCAAAGAAAGGCGTGAAGCGCCTTGCTTTTTCATATAAAACCCCTGTCCGGGGACATACACCCATTCATCGAAATGGATGGCGTCTTCAAACCCTTCAGGGAAGTTGAGAGCAGCGTCGAAGATCAGGTTGCCCTTTTCATTCCAGCGGTAAATCAAATAAGAGTCCAAGCTGCCCAGGTGCGTTTGAAAGCCGGGAAACTGATGGAGCCAAATTCTGTGGCGATTCACAAATTCAGCCACGGCCGGCCTGGCAACGATCTTTTCTTTCCCCTCGAAAAGCCAATCTTCGACGCAATAAAATCCCTTGCCGTCTACATAAACCCAAGGGATAAAAAGAGAAGAACGGGGCGACGCGAGATCGCCCGGCTCTAAGATATAGAATTCGATATGCAGCGCCCCTTGAGCATCCATGCGCAGTTTATAAGAAGCTTTTCTCGGCTCCGGGCGAATCGGTAAAAACGAGACTAAATCCTTCCATGAGCTGTTCAGCACTTCCGCAATACGGCCTTCCTCTATCTCCGATTCTTGAAAGAGAAGGGAACCTCCCTTACGATAAAATCCCCTTCCCTCGATAAAGAACCAATCTCCGACGGCAATCCCTTTCCCTTCTTCCTGTTTTTGGAAACCCTCCGTTTTATGAGAAATCCGCAGCTTTTTCAAATCGGGATCATATTCCACGTTATGGAGAATGCCTTTTCCCGAATCAAAAAGACGCAGCGGCGAGGCGACGGAATTTAGGGAGGGGATCAGCCACGGCCAGTTCACCTCCGCAATGTAGAAGCGGGCGCGCAGATCTGGGAAACGGAAAGAAACTTCCCGAGGCAGCCCCCGGCCGGCGTAGCTGATCGCGTAAGCCTTTCCTTCTTCCTGAAGACGCATCACCCATTTTGCAAGGTCGGACCAGAAGGAAAGCTCATATTGAATGGGATGGCTTCCCTGCCCTGCCCGAAAAAGAGCCAGCTCTTCTGCCGGCCAATTGGAAAATTTCAAAGAAGTTTCTTCCGTCTCCACCACTCTTTCTTCCACAATTTTCT
>CAZZLR010000159.1:0-3138 GCA_964655045.1 uncultured bacterium
CGCGCTCCTTGACCCCATAGCTAAAGCTAGGGGATTGCGTCGCGTCTTTGTTCAACACAAAGGAACTAAAGTTTTCATTACCCTGAATGTTCGAGTTGGATATTCTGGAGATTTTGCTCCTGTTGTTCTTGTGCGACGAACCCATCTAGGGCTTCCTTAAAGTTGGATATGTTGGAGATTTTGCTCTGTTGTTCTTGTGCGGCGAACCCCTCCAGAGCTTTGTCTATGACGTCGGCGTCAATCACCACCCTCACTCCTAACTTCTTTCCCTCTTTTATGATGTCGTTCTGCAAGGACTCTATAGTCCAATGATTGCTTGAGATCGTCATTCTTTCCGCCTCCGTTGTTGCTCTCACAATGCTCTGCATCCATGCTCTTTTCGCCTGAAAACACGTCTTTCTTTTCTGAAACAACTCTTGGATCCCCTGTTTCGATTGCAAGAGCCTTCTCTCTAGTTCGCTCAGTTCTGTTTCCTTTTCGGTGATCGAATTCTCGTCCTCTTGTCCAGCATTGATGAAAAGCTTCCCTGAGTACACTCTATAATACGCATCAATTTCCGATCTCAGTTGCTCTACCCGTTCTTCCAATGGAGAGCGTTGCTCGTCGGAGACAAGCCGAATGCACTGATCAAGCACTTTGAGCGCCGTCGCCGGCTGCGTCGCTTCCTCTCCAAACTTCTCTATCACCCTTTCTAACAAGATCCCCATCGTTTCATCTTCCACAAGAATATGAGGCGCCTGCTTGAGCAGGGCGCTTTTCAAGATCGCCTGCGTTTCTAATCGATCCGTGTTGGCAATCTCCACTGGCTGAAATCTGCGATCTAGAGCCGGATTCGTATGCACGTATTTTGCATATTCTTCTTCCGTCGTAATTCCGATGACATAGGGGAATTTGTCTTGACCCGAATCCAGCATGGTTTTGAGCTGCTCTGCCAGAGACGCGTCTCCTTTACAAAAAGAATGGATCTCATCGAAGACCAAAATAAAGTTCTCTCGATGGCGTCCCATTGCTTTACTGATCTGCGTAAAAATCTTGTTCGCGTTGGAATACACCTCTGTTCCGGAAAGAAGGTCGGCTGTATTAAAATAAATCACTTCTTTCCCTTGCAGCGTCGGGTACTTGCCTCGCGCCACCGCCTGAGTAAACGCTTTGGCCGTCGCTGTCTTTCCAACGCCCGATTTACCAATTAATAAAGCATGCGTCTTATTGTTGGCGTTCGTACCGAAGGCGTGCGCTATTTGATCTAAAGTCTGACTTCTTCCTTCCGAGACAAAAAGCTCCCCTCGTTCCAATTGCCGCGTCCAATTGATTCCGCGCGGCAACGTATCGGCCTGAGGTCTAATGAAGGGATAGAGAAAACTTAACACCGTGATGCCCAAGACAGCTCCTCCTATAATCGCAGACGCCAAAGCGATCCCAAGAACAGGAGAAAGAGCGCCGATCATAATGGAACTAATAAATAAGATGGCCGTCACTTTCTGCATCCCCATCTGCCTTTCCATCGTCGATTCTACAGGAGCAAAGACGTCGGCGAGTCCCAAAATGCCTAAAGCCCCCTCAATGCCAACGAGAACCGAATCGCGTATGGAAATCATGCGCGCTGCCAAAGACATCGGCTGCGGCTCGCTCGTCACCTCTAAATACCACCTCGCACCCCGCGCCATAGCTTGAACTTGCTGCTCTGTGGGGACGGAATCCTGATAATAATTATTATCAATTGTCATACATCAACCTTTTTTAGATAACTAATGATACGATATCCGCGATTAATAGTGAATAGTTTTTTGTCGAGATTCTCATAATGATTACCAACTATCATACATCAACCTTTTTTAGATAACTAATGATACGATATCCGCGATTAATAGTGAATAGTTTTTTGTCGAGAAATTTTAAAATAATTATTTACAAACTAGAGTCGCCCGCGGCGATTCTTTTTAAGAGGTCGCCAATGGGCTCCACGCCCACTTGTCTTTCCACTTCTTGACCGGAAGCATCGAATAAAACGGCCGTCGGCATCGAAGAGATGCGATAGAGGCGAACAAGGTCTCCGGCAGCATCAACATTAACTTTAAAAAATTTTATATTTTTAGAGGCCTGTTTTGCTTCTTGTTCAATGAGGGGGAGAATTTGTTTACAAGGTTTGCACCAAGGGGCATAAAATTCAACAAAAATGGACGCCCCCTCGCAGCTTTGCAGCGCCTTTTTCCATTCTTCCGGAGAAGAAATCTCGATTACGGAGCTTCCGGAGAGATTTTGTTCTGTCCCCTTGGGCAAGGGAAGGGGCTTTCGAGGCAAAGAAGTTTTTTGCGCAACAAACTGTTGCGCTTCGAGAGCCGCCTTGGCTCCATCGCTTGCCGCGCAAACAGCCTGCTTGTACACGGGATCTGCAATATCCCCGATCGCATAAACCCCTTTGACCGAGGTCTCCTGCGTTTTAGAGACGGCAATATATCCTTGCGCATCAAGCTGTAGATGATTGCGAAATATGGCGCTATTCGGTTGAGAGCCGATCGCTAAAAATAACCCATTCAACCGCATCGGGTGCAAATCGCCACCCCCCGTTTTTAAAAAAACGGTTTCCAAATGATCGTCTTTACCCTCGATGCGGCCGATTTCCGTATTATAGTGGAATATGACATTGGAACAATTTTTTAACGAAGCAATCCTTTGCCGGTCAGTGGCGCGCAATCGATCTTTTCTTACAAAAAGATGCACCTCTTTCGCGATCTTTGCCAAATATTGCGCCTCTAATACCGCAGCATCCCCCCCGCCGACGACGCCGACGATTTGATCCCGGTAGAGCGTTCCATCGCAAATGGCGCAGTTGGAGATCCCCTTGCCCCAATAGGTCTTTTCCCCTGGAACCCCAAGAAAATGAGGACGCGTTCCCATCGCGATAATGCATGCATCGGCTTGGATTTTTTTCTCCTCTTTTTGAGAATCGAGAAAACGCACCGTAATTTCAAAAGGACGCACGGAAAAATCAACGCGCAGCGCCTCTGCCGAAATAAACACAGCTCCCTGAGCTTCCGCCTGAGCACGCACCCTTTCCGTCAACTCCGCACCCCCTATATCCATTTCCCCCGGCCAATTTTGCACGGAAAAAGATTCGGTCAAAAGCCCCCCGGGCATATC
>CAZZLR010000160.1:0-3133 GCA_964655045.1 uncultured bacterium
CTGCGATCGATTGTTCTATTTTTCTTTCCCGAATTGAGATTTCCCTGAGTCCTTGCATCAGCAATAAGGAACTGATTCCCAGAGATCCAAGAATGAGAGCCACTATATGAAGCCCCGATTTTCTCCAATGTTTTTCGGGGAAAAATTGTTCTCTCAAGAGCTGTAGAGGGGCGCGGGCGTTGCCGATGGCAAGGCCTATAGCGACACCGAATTTGTCTTCAGCTGTCTCTAAAAAGGATCCGGCGGGAAAGAGATATTGTTTGAAATGAAGGAGCGCCTCGTGCATTCCCGTGCAGAGAATGGGCCTTGGGTGGGGCAAATTCTCGCAAAGGGAATTTTGGTTTTGGGAGGAACCCTTGAAGGAAGATTCAGGTTCTTGCGAACCTGTGGAAAGACAATGGAGGATATTTTCTATTTCTCTTTTCATTTCCTCTAATTTTTTTGCAAAGCGGGGAAAACGTCGTCGATCGAAATGGCAAATATCGCAGCTTTGCAGGGCGGCCCAACATTCTTGCAGAGGAATTTCTGGGTTTTGATCTTGCCCCCAAGCTGCAGCGAGCGCTTCGATCCCGCTTTCCGTCGCATAGGTTCTTGCCAGCCGTCCCTTTTCCATGACCGTACAGGTGATTTCCCGAGCGCCAAAATCGATCAATAAAGCCTCTGCGATGTGTGGATGCTTGCAGCGCGCATAATGAACCTGCGCAAACGGATAGGCGCTCAGTCGGTCGGGTTCGATGCCTAACTGTTGATAGCGTTCTCTGCAATCCGTCAACGTCTTCTTCAAGACGCTGAGAATAAAAGCGCCCGTTTTCTTTTCTAAACATTGCAGATCATGGACGAGCGTCAAGGTGTCTTCAGAGCGAAAGGGGTTCTTTCCCTCGTGCTGCAGTAAAAAAACCGCTTTGGCGTGTTTTGTTTTATTTATATCGAGTTCCACATAGCGGATGAGAACTTCTTTGGCTGAAAGACCCGAGACGATCTCCCCCTTGAACCGAGGGCTGTAAAGCTGCTTTACAGGACTTGGATCTGCGGCAAGAGTTTCTTTGAGTTGCAGAACTTGGATTGTTTTTCCTCGGATAGAGAGGAGGGCTGCTCGAAGGAAGGGGGGGTCTATTTGCAATCCTAGGTGGAGGGGGGAAAGATCCATGGAGGACAAGATATCACAGGTTTTGTAAGGTTACAATGGCGAAAAAACGGGAAGTTCTTGTAGAATATTGCCAATAACAGAGATTTTGATCATGTACTTTGCCTTGCAAACATTGTTTTCCGTGTACACGTTATTTCTTTTCTTGCGCATCGCCAGCTCTTGGGTTCCTCAATGGCAGGGGCACCAACTGGTTCGTTTTATCGCATTTTATACAGATCCTTATTTAAATTTTTTTAGGGGCTTGATCCCTCCTCTGGGAGGAGTTTTGGATTTGAGTCCCATCCTTGCCCTCTTCTCTCTTCGCCTTGCAGAGTCGATTCTTCTCGGACTCTTTCGATGAGTTTTTTGAAAACTCCCTTTTTTATTGGGAAGACGAGGCTGCCAAGCAATATTTTTTATGCTCCTCTTGCGGGGTGTTCCGACTATCCGTTTCGAAAAATGTCTTGTCGTTATCGTCCGGGGATCGTGTATTGCGAGATGGTGAAAATCGACGCTTTGGTGCGCAACGATGCGCATACTTATAAGATGCTCGACTATGAGGGGGGGATGCACCCTATTGGAGCGCAGCTTTGTGGCAGCAAGCCGGCGATGGCGGCCGCGGCAGCGCGGATCGTGGAGGATTTGGGTTTTGATATCATCGACTTGAATTGCGGCTGTCCTGTCGATAAAGTGACCAAAGACGGGAGCGGCTCCGGGATGTTGAAAAACCCCAATAATATTGGGGAGGTTTTGGCTCATATTGTCGCTTCGGTCAAAATTCCCGTAACAGTTAAAATTCGGGCAGGATGGGATGCCAACTCGATTAACGGGGCGCAAATTACGGAGATTGCAGAAAAAGCGGGGGCTAAAGCAATTACGATTCACGGGAGAACTCGTGAGCAAGGCTATAAAGGGGCGGCGAATTGGGATTTTATCCGCGATTGTAAAAGAGTGGCGAAAGAAATTTTAGTGATCGGCAATGGGGATATTTTTGATGGCGCTTCGGCGCTTGCTTGTTTTGAACATACGGGGTGCGATGGAATCTTAGTGGCTCGCGGAACGATGGGACGGCCTTGGATCGTAGAAGATATTGAGCGCTGTTTGCAAGGAGAGACGCCCATTGCGCGCGATGTGCGCTTTGTGAAAGAATCCTTGTTGGCGCATTTTGAGGCGATTATTCGCTATCAAAATGAAAAACAGGCCTTGCTTGATTTTCGACGCGTGGGCTGCTGGTATCTGAAACCTTGTCTTGGAGTGAAGCCGTTGCGCATACAGCTGAACCGCGCCTCTGATACACGCGAGGTGTTTTCTTTGATCGAGCAATTTCCTTGGGAAACTGTGGAACTTTCTTCGGACAACACGCTTGTTGCAAGCGAAGCGCAGCAGGGACTATGACTTATACCAAAAGAAACAATAAAATTTGAGTCGAAAATCGGCCAAAATAATCCAAAAACTCGACGAAAAATATGACTGGGATAGGTTCACATGCGCGGAACGGTTTGCAGGCCGAGCAAATGAAGCCCTTGGCGCAATATTTTTGCGCTTAATTCGCACAGTAAAAGCCTTGATCCCTGTTCGGGAGATCCTTCGACTCTGCAATCGCGGAAAAAAGCGTTGAATTTCTCCGCTAGTTCATACAAATAATCGGTCAGTCGATTGGGCAGCAGCTCTTTTGCGACAAGATTCAACACTTCACCAAAGCGGCGAAGATGCAATCCCAATGCGATTTCCGAGGGATGGTTCACCGCAATGGCCACATCGCGCTCCAGCTCTTCCATGACGGCTCCCGTCTTCCTCTTGATTCCTAAAATCCGCACATAGGCGTAGAGGAGGAAGACCGCTGTATTCCCCTCGAAACGGAGCATTTTTTCATAACTGAAAGTATAGTCTTTCGTGCGATGCGTGGAAAGATCGGAATATTTGACTGCGCCAATCCCAATCGTGCGTGCAAAGTATTTTTTTTCTTCTTCAGAGGCATCCGGAAGGCGTTCTTCGGCGATGAGATAG
>CAZZLR010000161.1:0-3111 GCA_964655045.1 uncultured bacterium
GCGGCTTAGCTGTTCGTCAGGAATCCCCTGGATTTATCCATGGGGAGGTTCAACTCTTAGTCAACCCTTTTATTATGTTAGATTGGTCCAATAATTGGCAGGACAACTACCGGGAAACAGGCGCTGATCCCTTTAACATTGAACAAAAACGGCAATATTCTTCTCTTCTGCGAACGGAAGTGGGTCTTCGCCTCTATGAAACTTGCGCATTTGATTCTTGGGACTTGACGATTCAGGAAAAAGTGGGTTACGTGAACGTTCATTCGTTCCATGCCGGCATGGTGAATGCGTTTCTCATTGGATCAGGCGGATCTTTCACTGTAGAAACTTTAGCCGGTTCGCAAAATTTAGGTTTAATTCAATTGGAAGCCGTTTTCAATCCTGTGAATCGGTACTATCCATGCAGTACCATTCTCTATCAAGGAGAATTCGGAACGCAGTATCAGTCGCATCAGATGAACTTGGAATGTTCCTGGAGTTTTTAGTCTTTGTCATGATGCAGGGGAATTGGAAGCGCTATGCTAGAGCATCAGAAATTAAAAATAGGGGTCATGGGATCTGCTTCGGGGAGGATCACGCAGGCGCATAAAAGGCTCTCCTACAATTTGGGATGCGCCATCGCGCAAAAAGATTGCATTACGATTACCGGCGCCTGTCCAGGACTTCCTTTCGAGGCTGCAAAAGGGGCTCATTACGCAGGTGGGCTTGTTGTTGGCATCTCCCCTGCACTTAGCGAGTGGGAACATGTGAAACGATACTCATCGCCGATTCAGTTTCACAACGTCCTCATCTTCACAGGCAGCGGCCTGATGGGCAGGGAAGTGGTCAATATACGCACCTCAGATATTGTCGTCATCATCGGAGGAAGATCGGGAACGCTGGGAGAGTTCTCCATTGCTTACGATGAGGGAAAACTCATCGGCATTTTGCATGGGGCCGGCGGAATCTCTTCCGAAATTAACAATATTGTAAAAATCATACAGAAAAAAACAGGGTCAAAGATTATTCACGGAAATAATCCGAACGATTTAATTTGCAATCTTATTGAATATTATAAAAACGAACACGATAAACACCCGACCATTCATCAAGATTATCGATTAAAAAAATGATCACGAAGATTTTTTCTGATTCCGATCGATCAACCCAATGAAGCACAGAGAGAAACAGGCGAGGGAGAGAAAATAGAATAATCCTTTTATGCCAAACCAAGACATGGCAATAGGTGCTGCAAGGGGGCCTAGAACAGCGCCGATCCCATAGGATAAGACAAAACTCCCCGTCGCGGCGATGATTTGATGCGGAGTTACTTTTTCGCAAACGTACGCCATGCTCAATGGATAAATGGTGAACGCAGCCCCCCCGAAACACCATCCGGAAAATAAGAGAAGGCCATACAGTTTTTCTGTGAGGGGGATTACGAGCGCCATCAATGCGGCCACAAGGGAAATGATGGAAAGCACCCTATGCCGGTCTGTTTTATCTGCCCAAATGCCAATAGGCCATTGAAAGATCAATCCTCCGAAAATAATAGAGGCCATAAATAAGCTAATGGCAGAGATGCTCAAACCAATTTCTTTGGCATAAACGGGGGTAAGTCCGTAGATAGCGCCAAGCAATATTCCCGAAATCATTCCTCCCACAAATCCTAAGGGGGAAATATGAAACGCTTTGGTGAGGCTCATTGTCTCATGGTGCTCAAGTTTAGGCTCTGCGACTTTTTTTAAGGTAATGGGTAAGATGGAGATCGCCGACAAGGCAGTTGTGATATAAAAAGGAAACAGCGATTGCAGGGGAGCAAGGTTGATTAAAAATTGTCCCAGGCTCAGCGCGCCGTAATAAACAGCCAGGTATAAGGAAAGAACCGTGCTTCGCAACTCCGGAGGGCTTTGCATCAAAAGCCAGCTCTCAATAATGATGAAAATACCCGCAATGCATACTCCACATCCGAAACGGAGAATCGCCCAGTAAAGGGGGTCGATCCAAAAAGATTGAAGGAGGACTAAGCCGCCGGAAATTCCAGCAAAAAGGGTGAAAGCTCGAATATGCCCTACCCTGGCGATCCATCGATCCAGCCAAAATGATCCGAATAAGATTCCTGCGTACAGCGATGAAGCGACTGCGCCGATGGCTTCGGGACTTACATGCTCCAAGTCAAGGCGCACAGAGACGAACGTGTTCATCAAGCCGCTGCCCATGATTAATAAGACAAGACTCAGCAAGGGAGGGAAAAGAGATTTAATAAATGTTCTCACAGTTTTATCATGCCTTACTTTCATAATCTTTTTATAAAGATTCCACAACAACCTGTCTGTAAGTGTGTTGCGATTAATTTAAAATGATTGATTTATTAATAGAAAACATGAAATAATAGGATTTGAGGTAGTTATGGTTAATAAGTCTAAGGTTCTGATTAATTTAGAAGTATCTCTGTCTAATTTATCTATAATTTCTTGGATTGATATGAGTCATCCCCCAAGGTTGGGGGTGCTTCATGAAACGACGTTTGTCCTCGACGAAGAGGACTTTCCGGTCGAGTCGATCCTTTGGCTCAGTGGCGAGGGCGCCGAGCCGATTTTGGAGATCTTAGATCGCAGTTATTGGGCGGTGCGCCACCATCTCACGACTCTTTGCGCGAATCCCGATACCGATTGGGATAGCAAGAGAACAGAAGAAGGAATTGCGGCAATGATGGCCTTGGTAGGAGATTCGGCAAGAAAAATGGATCTTTATTTAGCTTTTCGGTTGGGGCATGCGCTCACGCAAAAGGTCAGCGACCGAGAAGAATTCCAATCTTTGCAAAAATTTTATACCAAGCAGATCCGCAGTAAATTCCGCGATGGCGTTGAAGGAGAGATAGCTTGGAGCAGGGAATGGCCGGATAATCAGCAGGGACCCGATGCCACGGTCAGCGGATTGAAAGACTTTGAGGCCGTGCGTCGAGATGAAGAATATGAATTATTCTACCTGCGCAATGAGGAGGGAGATCCCTACTTTAATCCGGCTCTTCTCAGAAATATCAGGCTCACAGTGGAAATGGATTCTTTGAACGGTCCCTTTGAAGAAGATCCTTTATTGCAGGTGCGCTCTATGCTGGATCGCGACGCGCAG
>CAZZLR010000162.1:0-3108 GCA_964655045.1 uncultured bacterium
CAAAGCGTCGAAAATCGATGATCGTAACATGGCGTTGTATTGACTTAATGTTATGCCATTTACGATCTTCGATTTATCGACAGCTTTCACGCAGATGAAATATGACATTATTTGGTTTCTTTTGGTATAATACCATATTGGTATGAGGTAAAATGATGAGTGCGCAATGGGTTAATTTTTGGATCATTCTGGTCTTTATCCTCGGCTATCTGTTCATTATTTTCGAAACACGCTTCAAGATCAATAAAAGCGCTTCTGCTCTCTTGATGGCCGCGCTGAGCTGGACGGTTTTGATGTTCAGCCATGGGATCGGAGACGATGCGCGCCGTACAAAAATTGCTGAAGGGATCGGCGATGTCAGTCAGATTATCTTTTTTCTCTTAGGAGCGATGACCCTTGTCGAATCCATCGACGTGCATAAAGGCTTCCGCGTCATCACCGATTTAATCACAACGAATTCTAGAAAAAAACTGCTTTGGTTTTTGGGTCTTTTTACTTTTTTTCTTTCGGCAGTCCTCGATAACTTAACCACCACGATTGTAATGGTCTCCTTGTTGCGCAAACTGATTGAAAATAAAGAAGAAAGGAAACTTCTTGCTGGGATTATCGTGATTGCAGCCAATGCAGGGGGCGCCTGGACGCCGATCGGCGACGTAACGACGACCATGCTGTGGATTCAAGGTAATTTGACGACAGTGTCTGTGATGAAGTCTCTATTTTTTCCTAGCCTTGCCTCTTTACTCGTCGCTCTTTGGCTCTTTGGCCGAAACATGAAAGGAACCTATCCGCGCGTAGTCAGCAAAGCGCATAAAGACGCCTCAGAACCGGGCTCCCGATTTGTCTTTTTCTTCGGGATCGGCGCCCTTGTTTTTGTTCCCATTTTCAAAACTTTAACGGGACTTCCCCCTTTTATGGGAATGTTAACCGGATTGGGCGCTCTTTGGATCGTAACGGATCTTTTGCACGGCGCTAAAGAAACACGCAGCCATTTGCAGATTCCCCATATTCTTACGCGGATCGACGCCTCCGGTATTTTATTTTTTCTCGGCATCCTCCTTTGCATCAGCGCTATCGATGCAACAGGGCTTTTGGAAAAAGCAGCTTTTTTTCTCGATCAAAAGGTGGGAAATTTAACGCTCATTGCAACCTTAGTTGGCTTGATCTCCTCCGTTGTCGACAATGTCCCCCTGGTAGCGGCAGGCATAGGGATGTATGATCTCCAGACCCATCCCCCTGATTCTAAATTATGGCAGCTGCTCGCCTATTGCGCAGGAACAGGGGGAAGCATTTTGATCATTGGATCGGCAGCGGGAGTCGCTTTGATGAGTTTGGAGAAAATCGATTTTCTTTGGTACTTGCGCAAGGTGAGCGGGATTGCCCTTCTTAGCTATTTTGCAGGAATCGCCGTCTATTTACTCATTTGACGCTATGCGTCAAAATTTCGTGTCCGCTCTCGGTAATAAGCAGCGTATGCTCCCACTGCGCAGAAGCTCTTCCGTCGACCGTCCGCGCCGTCCAACGATCCAGAGGATCGATCACGGCCTCGCGCGCGCCCGCATTAATCATCGGCTCAATCGTAAAAATCATCCCCGGCGCCATTAAAATATCCACGTTGTTGTAATGATGGGGAATCTCAGGAGCTTCGTGAAACCGAATCCCCGTCCCATGGCCTACGAATTGATTGACTACGGAACATTTCTGTTCTTGCGCATAGGTTTCAATCGCCTCCCCAATTTCCCAAATAGGAACCCCCGGCTTGCAAACGGCGATCGCGCGCATTAAACACTCATAAGAAGTTTCGACCACGCGCTTTTTCTCTTCGTTCACTGCGCCAATCATCACCATGCGACTGCAGTCGCCGAAATATCCATCGACAATTGAAGCAACGTCGATATTGACAATGTCTCCCTCCTGCAGAGGCCGATCATCGGGAATCCCATGGCAGATCACCTCGTTCAAAGAGGTACAGATCGTGGCCGGAAAGGGAGGCGTTCCATAGCCTTTGCAGGCCGGAATCGCTTTTGCCTCGCGATGAAGCCGGATAGAAAGATTTTCTAACTCTTGCGTTGTTGTCCCCTTTTGCGCTGCACGGCAAAGAGCATCGAGAATGCCGGCCGTAATCGAACAGGCAATGCGAATTTTGTCGGCTTGCTCTTTTGTCTTTAAAATAATTCCGTAGCGGTCTCGATATTGTTTGGCGGATGCAAGGGCTAGAGGCTGTTTCGGGTAATGGCACTTTTTCCATTTTAAACCGCTGCCGCACCAACAAAGGTCATTTCTTTCTAACATACGTCTATAGTAAAGGATTGTAAATTACTTTGTAAAGAAAAAGTCCGCGGCTCGGCGCCGTAACGCCAGCCTTTTTCCTGTCGCGCGCAGCGAGAATCGCAGATAAATGTTCCGGAGGAATTTTGCCTGCGCCGATATCGACCAGGGTTCCGGCCAGCGTGCGCGCCATTTTGTACAAAAAACGATCCCCCTTCATGACGATCACGGCTCTTTGTTCCGAAAAAAAAAGAAATTCTATGCTGCGCAAAGTACAAAGAGGATTTTTTTCAGATTCGTTGGCAAAAGAAGAAAAATCAAATGTGCCGATCATGGAAGGGATGGCTTTTTCCATATTTGAAAAAGAAAGGGGAGTGCGTACCGCCCACGAATACAGACGCCGGGTGGGATTGGGCGTGTCCGTGCAGCAGAGATGATAATGATACTCCTTTTCTACAGCGTCTAGAGTAGGATGAAAATCAGGAGCTGCTCTTTCTATGGATCGGATCCGAATATCAGGGGGTAGTTTTGCATTTAAGGCGCGCAGCAGCAACTGCGGAACCCACTGTTTTTGGAGAATGATTAATACGACTTGCCCTTGGGCATGGACGCCTCGGTCGGTGCGGCTGGCAGCCTCGGGCGTCGCCGATTCTCCGGAAACAGCCGACACGGCTTTTTCAATCCACTCTTGAATCGAGGGCCCGCTCCTGGTTTTTTGCCACCCAAAATAGGCGGTGCCGTCATAGGCTACCGTACACCGATAAGCCCATCGCTCTTCGGAAGAGGTGTTTTTATCACGCGGACGAGCGAGAAAACCTGCCCCTTCAGGGGCGGGATGAGAGC
>CAZZLR010000163.1:0-3104 GCA_964655045.1 uncultured bacterium
CGCTTCCTACAGAGATCATCTTTTAAAAAATTGTTTTTAATGCTTGGTCACCTGGGTATCTTGGGGTTCCTGTTGCATTTTTTAGGCATAAGCCTTACAATCTCCTTCTTCTCAAAGCTCACATCAAGGAGAGGGCGCCGCAGAAACTTTTTTTATCGCCATCGGATCTAATTTAGGGCATCGCTTCGTCCACGTGCGGCGAGCATTGCATCGCTTATCGCAAACGGTGCTGCGCGCAATGCGCACTTCAATCATCTTTGAGACCAAAGCGATCACACCTCCCGGGTCTCCCATTTCCTGGGATCTTCCTTATCTCAATCTCGTTGTTTCAGGAAATACGGAGCTTTCTCCTCAAGATCTCTTAAAAGCTCTCAAGGAAATCGAAAAAAGCCTAGGGCGCGATCTCTCGGCGCCGCGCTGGGCGCCTAGAGTCATCGATCTCGATATTTTAGCTTGGGGCAATGCAATCGTTGCTGAAGACACTCTCAACATCCCTCATCTAGAATTCATGAACCGCCCTTTTTGGATTCATCTCATGGCTTCGCTACAGCCGGATTGGCGCCATCCCCGCAACGGATTGACTCTCACTGAAATCGTCCACCGTCTGTCTCCGCAAAGCGGGGCTCTCCGCTGCCTGAGCACTTCGGTGCAGTTGATGGGAATCGTCAACATTACGCCCGATTCTTTTTCCGACGGAGGAAAATACATCCAGCCTGAGGCCGCTCTCCAAAGAATTCAAGATCTCGCAGCCGAGGGCGCTGCCGTGATCGACCTGGGCGCCCAGTCCACGCGACCGGGAGCGTCTCCCCTTACAGCCAAAGAGGAATGGCAGAGGCTGGAACCCGTCTTGCGCCTTCTGCGCCGAGAATTCGAGTATCGTCCTGCTTCTCCTCTCATCAGCCTCGATAGTTATCACCCGGCAGTAATCGAACAAGCATTTCACGAATACCCTATTGATTGGATCAATGATGTTTCGGGAGGAAGCGATCCGAACGTTTTGGAGATCGTGGCGCGCCACTCTTGCAACATCGTTCTAACGCATTCCTTAACCGTGCCTGCTTCTAAAGGAGACGTGCTCCCCTTTGAAAAAGCTCCGATGTCCTACTGTCTTGAATGGGCGGAACAGAAAATCAGCGCCCTTCAAGCATTTGGCATTGCCAAAGAAAAGATCATTTTCGATCCCGGTGTCGGATTTGGAAAAACGCCCCTACAATCCGCCGCTTTGCTTCATGCGGCGCGAGCATTGAAGAGAACCGGATGTGAAGTTTTGGTCGGACATTCGAGAAAATCGTTTCTCGATTTTTTAGCTGCCGCGTCCGAGCGCGATTCCGAAACGGTTGGGGTTTCCCACTTTTTAGCAAAACAAGGCGTAGATTATTTGCGAGTGCATCACGTAGCAGCGCACCAAAAATCCCTCGCAGCCGCTGAATTCTTGGAGCAAATGCATGCATATCAAAACATTTAAAACTCATAAAATCACAACAGCCGATTCTCTTCTTCCCTTGATCGACGCCTATGTGCCGGCCTTGCAAGAAGAATCCATTCTTGCTATCACCTCCAAAATCGTGAGTGTATGCGAACAACGGGTGGTCGGCAAACAAGGCAAAGTAACTAAAGAAGCCTTGATTCACAATGAGGCAGACGCCTATTTAGAATATGAACCGGGAACATTGCCTCCGCATGGAATCCAACTCACTTTGAAAAATGGAATTTTGATTCCCTCCGCAGGAATCGACGAGTCCAATGGCAATGGCGTCTACATCTTATATCCCGAAGATATCCAAAGATCGGCCATCGAGGTTTGGGAGCATTTGCGCAAACGGGATCAAATTGACCATCTCGGCATTCTGATCACAGATAGCCATACCACTCCCATGCGCCGAGGGGTGATGGGGATCGGTTTGGGCTGGTGCGGATTTGCCCCATTGTATAATTATATAGGCAAACCCGATTGCTTTGGAGAAAAACTGCGGGTCACCATGAGAAACAACCTCGATGCGCTCGCCGCCTCTGCCGTGTTTTGCATGGGGGAAGGCGATGAACAAACCCCCTTCGCCTGCATTATGCATGCTCCGAAGATCGCATTCCAAGACAGGCCTCCTACGAAGGAGGAAGCGATCAACATTTCAATCCCGATGGAAGAGGATTTATATGCGCCCCTCTTAAAAAATAAGCGCTGGAAATTTAAGGAGAAAAAATCATGATTGATAAACTGAACGCACTAATTCAAACAAAACACATGCTCAACAACCCTTTTTACCAAGCGTGGTCGAAAGGAGAACTTTCCAGGGAAACTCTTCAAGTCTATGCCAAGGAATATTACAGCCATGTCAAAGCCTTTCCCATGTATATTTCTGCTTTGCATAGCCGCTGCGAGGATTTAAATATTCGAAAATCCCTTTTAGCCAACCTGATGGATGAAGAATCAGGAAATCCCAATCACTTGGATCTCTGGAAACATTTCGCGCTCGCTCTCGGAGTCGACGAACAGGAGCTGGATCAACATAAACCCGGACCGGGCGCTCAAGCCTTGATCGACACATTTCAAACACAATGCCGCACTCAGCCTTTATCCGTAGGGCTTGCCGCGCTCTATAGTTATGAATCACAAATCCCTTCCCTTTGTTCGACAAAAATCGAAGGACTGAAACAATGGTACGGCATGACCGATCCTGCCGGATACGCCTATTTTACAGAACATGAGACGCTCGATATCGAGCATGCAAAAGAAGAAGCGCAGATGCTGCAAAAAACGGCTGCGGATCATGAAACACCCGCTATCCTGCAGGGGGCCGCGCAAGTACTCGACGCGCTGAATGCATTCTTAAGTTCCTTTTTGCCTGCACCAGACATGCAGCCTTGTTCTTGTTAAGGAAAAGCCGGCGCGAAAGCTCTCGCGGTCGGGGGACTTGTACCAAAAGCAATAAATAATACCAAAACAACTCTTCAGGTTGTATTGGATATACCAAGGGCTCTTTGCGTAACAGGTCCAATAGAACGACACCGAATGTGATCGGGAATATTTTTAAAAATATGAAAAAAGGCCTCCACGGTGCTGGGACTAGTGAACACAATTTCCTCAAAATCAGAAAGATCAATAGCCA
>CAZZLR010000164.1:0-3089 GCA_964655045.1 uncultured bacterium
TACGGCGGGCGTACATTCATAAGCGTCGGTCTTTGTATTTTCTATTAGAGCATATTCGTTCTCTCCTAAGAAAAATTCGGGACAGTAAAAAATCGCCGCCACACTCCGCCCTGCTTCCACAGCCCTCTTCAATTCCCTATACCCCTCTATCAGGAAAAATTTCTCCCGATCCCGTTCCCTTCTATCCCGCAAACGAACGATATCTTTGATTTTCGGGTTCTGCAAACTCGTAATCCTACTCTGCATAATCAATCCTCGCAGCGCATCCGCTAGGGATGGAAAATCCTTCTTTGGCAAGAATCTCCATCTCAAACACTTCAGGCGATTTTTTAAAAAGCTGCTTCAAACAGTGAGAAAGCCCGATCGGGGTAAACCCGGGACTATGGCAAGATAAAACAAGAAACAGGGGCCGCTCGGAAAGGAGCGCCTTGCACAGTTCCAATAACTCCGGAAGGTCGCGCTCAATTTTAAACACTTCCCCCTGAGCCCCCCGTCCAAATGTCGGAGGATCGAGGAGAATGCCGTCGTAACGAACACCTCTCTTACGCTCTCTATGCAAAAATTTGAGCGCGTCATCGACGATCCATCGAATCGGTGCATCGGCTAAACCATTAAGAAGACTGTTTCCCCTGGCCCATTGCACCATTCCCTTCGACGCATCGAGATGACACACAGACGCTCCCGCCTTCGCCAAAGCAAGGGTTGCGCCTCCGGAATAAGCAAATAAGTTCAAAATAGAGGAACCCGGACGCACCCTGTCGCACATCCATTTCCAGAGCCCCGCATGTTCGGCGAAAAGCCCGACATGACCAAAATCGGTCGGCGCGATCTTCATCGCAATCCCCTCGACGCAAACCTGCCAAGATTCCGGAAGGGTTCTCAAAAATGTCCACTTTGTCTCTTCCTCTCTATGGAAAATCGCGTCGGCCTCCCAATCAGCTCGGGGACGCCAAATCGCTTGAGGACAGGGACGGTTTAAAACAAAGGGGCCAAAGCGCTCCAGCTTGCGGCCATTGCCGCTATCGAGAAGTTGATAATGATGATGCATAAACTTGAATATTTTGTTCTTTAAGCTGAGGATGATGATGAATCCAAGAAAAACAATGATTTCCCAGACGTAGCGAGGAGTTCATACGGCGCCCTTCCACAACAAAGGGAACGGGGCGGGTCCATTGCCTGATCCAGGGACGAAGCTTGGCAAAGAAGGGATTTTTCCCAATCTCCTTAATTTCCCCTGTTTTGGCTTCTTGATATACCTGGGGATAAGAGAACTGAAGACCCCAGAAAATGGCGCCGGCGCCCAAGGTCATGGGACGGAATTGTCCATCCGATGAAGAATAGGAAAACCATGCGCTTTGCATCTGAAGGAGCGGCTTAGCCACTCTCACTAAATATCCCTTATTCGGAACTTCCTGCAACCAAAGAGCCTCTAAATCAGGAGAGAGGGCCGCTGCTAAAAACGTGCGCACGGCGCGCTCGGGGGGAACGATCCCCTTACGCAAAAGGTTGACCCACGCGCCATAAGTTTCTAAAAATACTTCTTCTGCAATCGGTTTCCCATCGCAGAGCCCCGTTAAAGGAAATAGAGAAAAAGGAGCCAACGTGGAAAATAGCTCTCTCAATTCCCGCTCCTCGCAAAGAACCTGAAATTTCAACCATTTTGCACCCTGGTAAACTCCCTCCTCCGCCGGAGAAGAAACACGAAGAGACGTCATGCGGACAACACTTTTTTCCGAGAAGAAGATCCCGCCAAAATCAACCACGCGGCTCCAAGGGAAATATAGGCATCGGCGCAATTGAATATAGGAAACGAATACCCCCAGAACACAAAATGGAAAAAATCCACCACATGGCCGTAAAAAAGATAGTCGAATGCATTGCCAAGCGCTCCTGTTGCAATCAGCCAAAGGGAAAATGAACCGCCCTTTCCTTTTTTAGCGCAAAGAGAAAACACAAGAGCGCCGATCACCACAACCCTGAGTGCAAACAAAACCGAAGGATATCCGGAAAACAGCCCCCAGGCGGCGCCTGTATTGAACACCGTGTTTAAAGAAAAACTCACCCCCAGGAAATCAGAGAAAAGGGGAATTCCGCCATACGGATACGACTCGAAACGAAGAGGAGCCACCCACAAAAGGGCCCCGACCTTAGACAAGCTATCCAACAGCAGCAGCGCGAATAAAGAAAGGAATTTCACAGCTCTCCCTTTTCCAGCTTTTCCTGCGCTTTTACCGTCATAGCCGCATAGGGAATCGCCTCTAACCTTTTGATGGGGATCGGCTCTCCGCTAATATCGCAAACGCCGTAGGTCCCCTCTGCGATTTTTTCCAATGCGCGGTCAATTTGACGAAGCAAGCCGAATTCTTTATTCGCCACTTCCAAATTCACTTGTTTGACGAAATCGTCCGTCCCTTCATCGGCGGAATGCTGGGAATATCCTTTCGCTTCATCGGGCGCTGTCACTTCCTTTTTTGAAACTTCCACAGTGCGCATAATTTGGCGGCGCATTTCTTCCAGTCTCATTTTAAAATGGGCGATTTCCTGTTTATTCAATGCCATTCGTCTCCTCATTCAGTTCCGGTTGGGGCGCGACTGAAACAATCGCGTCCACGAGTTCTCGAACATTCTTAAACCGCTTATAAACACAAGCAAAGCGAATATAAGCCACAATATCCGTTTTTTGCAAAAGACCCATCACGATCTCTCCCAGTTCGCAGCTTGTAATTTCCCTTACACCCCGAACCATGAGATCCGCTTTGATCGTTCCCGCCAAAGCGCGCACCCGGTCATGACTGATCAAGGTATGGCGACATGCGGCGTCCATTCCATGGATCAACTTTTCCGGTGAAAAGTCTTCGTAGGTTCCATCCCTTTTTTTTACTTGAAGGCTTAGGTCGATCGTTTCAAACGTTGTAAACCTACGAGCGCATCGGCCGCATTCTCTTCTTCGGCGCACCGCGTTGATCTCGGAGGATTCCCTTGAATCGGTCACTTTCGACTCTTCATGGCTGCAAAAAGGACATCTCATAGAGCCTCGAAAATCTGTTTGACAGGTCTTTTCTTTTTTGAAAAGAAGTAAAAATTCGCGA
>CAZZLR010000165.1:0-3085 GCA_964655045.1 uncultured bacterium
CCCCGCCCTTAAGGGCGGGGTTTCCCGCCTCGGGATAAAACGACGTATTAGAAATTTTGATTTGTATCGACCATAAAACTGCTGTTATTGGCAAGAGGGATGTAGGCCTTTTTTGCACAGAGGCGCTTTCCCCATGAGTATGTAAGGCCGAAGGAAAGATCAGCGCCATAATTTTTTGAAGGAACCATTCCTGAACGTCCTCGAGCACCCATGTATGAGCCATGGCCTTCGAGACAGAGAGAATCTGTTGCGGGAATCGAAAATTGCGTTCCTAAAATAAACGTCCCGGCTCTTCCGTTTGTATAAAAAAGACCGCGTTGATAGGGCGTCCCTAACCAAAGCATGAAATTCCCCTGTGTCGAAAACACATGATTCCAAAACAGATTGGCTTGACTGATGCCTTTGAACTGAATCGGAATCCCCTGCGATTGCATATCAGAGGTATGAATGGCATAGGAGGCCCAGATTCCTATCTCGTCCTTTTTTCTTATAGAATAGCCAAATTGCGCGCGAATTTGATCTAAGAAAGGATTTAAAGCAAAAAGGCCAAAATTCTTATTCAGCATCCAATCGTATGCAATGCCCGCGCTGCATCCTAATGTTTGAGGCGTTTGCCAAAAAAAAGCAGCTGTCAAAAACCCCTGCTGTTGATAAGTCTTCGCATTCTTATAAGGCGTAGACGCCCTGCCGGCCCAATCATATAAACCATAACTTCCACCGAGAGCGCCTGAAAAAGAACAAGGAAAATCAATCAAAAAGCTCAAAGCAGCCAAAGCCCCAAAAGAGTTCTGCCAACTCCCTGAATAAATGCCTCGAAAATCATCGAAAGCGACGGCCGCATCCACAGAAATCGGAAATCTCGAAGAAGATTTCTCTTCTTTCTCCTGCATGGAAGCGTGCAACGGCTCTACGCACATCATCATTGCTGCGCAAATCTGTGAAAAAATATGCATTTTTGACTCTGTTTATTTTCCACTATCTTGTACAATTTTTTTTTACATTGATCAACGGATTCTTGATGCGAGCAAAAATCGATCTTAGAGTTTATTCCTGTCGAGTTGCAGCGCTATTTTGGCTGGGATGGATTCCCTTCGCACAGATCGAAGGAGGGGAACCGCGTTTATGCAACATTGAGCAGATCACCTCGCCTTCCATGGGCTTTGAAAAAGCGGGGGAATCTTATTTTTCTCCTGATGGCTGCTCTTTAATTTTTCAAGCCGTCCCGACAGGAGAAAGAAACTATCAGATTTACACGATCGATCTAAGGACGAGACAACTGCAAAGAGTCAGTACTGGAAAAGGAGCCTGTACTTGCGGGTTTTATCATCCAAATGGACAAAAAATTATATTTGCCTCAAGTCATGAATCGGAGATGTCCACGAGGGAAGCGACAAAAGATTCTCTCCGTTACCAATGGGAATTCACAGAATTTATGAACATATATGAGGCCAACCTCGATGGTTCCGAGCTCAGGAAACTAACATCAGGTCAAGCCTATCATGCCGAAGCATCTTTTTCTCCCGACGGCAAGCGCATCGTTTATGCAAGCAATGAAACGGGCAGTATGAATCTCTATGTTGCCGATGCGGACGGGAGCCATTCCCACATGATCACGCATACGCAAGACTGTTATAACGGGGGGCCTTTTTTTTCCCCTCAAGGGGATTGGATTGTCTTTCGCGCCGATCGGCAGGAAAAAGATTTGTTGCAATTATTTCTCATTCGTCCTGACGGATCGGAAGAACATGCGCTGACGCAAAATGCGTTTGTGAACTGGGCTCCTTATTGGCATCCAGGAGGGCAATGGATCGCCTATACGACATCGAAACACGGTCATGGACTCTATCAAATCTATCTTCTGAATAGAGAGACGCTCTTGGAAGAGCGTCTCACCGACACCGATACTTTCGAGGGACTACCCAGTTTCAGCCCCGATGGGCGCCGCCTCACATGGACATCCAAACGAGGTGACGGAACTTCGCAAGTATTTGTGGCCGACTTCATTAACTAAGAGGAATCATGCCGCGCGCTTCTTTTTTCTTTTTGATCCTTACTGCCGGTCTTTATGGACAAAACCAAACATCTTATGTTACCAACCCTTTACCGGAAAACTCGCTTCCGTTCCGTCTCTCGATCGCCGAAGCGCCATTTTCTTTGCCCGTGGGTCTCCAGGCTTACGTCGCCGGGCGATCCGGCCAAGAGTGGCTGCTCATTGCGGGAAGAACTTATGGCCTTCATGGGTTCACAGGAGATACGTTTCCCATCGTCTCGCAAAACACTTCCTTATTTGTCTTCAATCCTTCTACCGGTACCACTCAATCGCGCTCGTTGACTGATCCGAGTGCGCAATTATCCCAAGAACAAATCGATCAGCTCGCCGTAACCAACGCTCTATACTTCCAAGGAAATGGCAGCAATATATTGTATATGGTCGGCGGTTACGGTTACAATACGGCGCTCGGAATCTACGAAACCAAGTCGGTGCTCAGCGCCATCGATGTTCCGAACTTAATTCGTTGGGTCAAGGGAGATCCAAAAGCCAAGAGCGCGGCCGGGTGCTTGCGCCAGACCTCGCATCCTCTCTTACAAGTAACGGGAGGAGTGATGTTTCAAGCCAATGGACATCAGCCTTTTCTTTTAGGGCTTGGCCAAAACTTCAGCGGTTCTTATACGACAGGCTCCAATGGCAGCTATACGCAGCAGATTCGTCCCTTCCAGGTGTTAGATACGGGGAAAAGTTTCTCAGTGCAACCCTATGCGCAGCCGACTCCGATTTCCAGCTATAGACGGCGCGATCTCAATATCATGCCTATTTTACGAAAATCGGGATCCTCGCTAGAACAAGCGTTCGTTGTCCTTGGCGGGGTATTTACGCCGGGTGCAAATGCTGGCGCGTGGACGATTCCCATAGAAATCGGAGCCGACGGTTCTTCAAAAATGCGCAATGCTTCCGATCCCAATTCCTTTGCACAGGGGATGAACAACTACCATTGCGCTCACACAGGGCTGTATTCTCAAAAAACGGGCGACATGTATCTTCTTTTTTTTGGGGGCATTAGTTTTCTTTATTCCGTCAATGGGGGAT
>CAZZLR010000166.1:0-3068 GCA_964655045.1 uncultured bacterium
TTCTTTCTCTTCCAGAGAACCGATCATGCTAATATAAACTTTCGCATGATGCAGATCCGCAGAAGTTTCCACTCGAGTTACAGAGACAAAAGTATTGACATGAGGGTTCTGCACATCTCGTTGAATGACTTCGAAGATCACCTCTTTTAACAGAGAATTCACACGGTTTAAACGATTCGGCTTCACAAATCCTGCTCTAAATAAGTGATTTCATAAGATTGGAGGATGTCTCCCTCACAGAGATCATTTTGTCCTTCCAACACAATGCCGCATTCAAATCCTTTCGCCACTTCCTTGACGTCTTCTTTCATCCGTTTCAACGAAGCGATCTTTCCTTTCCAAATCACTTCCTTGCCGCGCAGCTGACGCACATGATTTTGCCTTTTCACGACACCCTCGGAAACTTGACAGCCGGCAATATTGCCTAATTGCGAAGACTTAAAGACTGCTTTAACCAGAGCGGCTCCCGTATCGGTTTCCTGTTCAATTTTATCGAGTAAGAGACGCATCTGTTCCTTCACATCGTCAACCAACCGGTAAATGACATCTTGAACGAGGATCGGAATCCTTTTTTGTTTAATCATGTTTTCGGCATGACTTTCGATGCGTGTATGAAACCCTAAAATCGTCGCTTTCGCGGCGCTGGCCAATTCAATATCCGATTCGGAAATTTCTCCCACATCGGAATGAACGATTTCCAGACGCACTTTTTTCGAATGGATCTTGAGCAACGAATTTTTGAGCGCTTCAAGAGATCCTTGCACATCCGCGCGAAGAATCAACGGAAGGATTTTCATCTCCCCATTTTCTCTCTTCGCCATCATTTTTTCCATGCTGCTCTTCTTCGAAAGAGCCAACAAGTCGCGCCTATGGCCTGCAACCCGCGCTTCCGCAAGTTCTCGAGCCTCTTTTTCATTTTTCACGACAATAAACTCGCTGCCGGCCAAAGCCAACTCGGAGAGACCAGTAATTTTTACCGGAGTCGAGGGCGTCGCTTCCTCTACAAAACAACCATGGTCGTCTTGCATAGTTTTAATCCTTCCGGAAAAATGACCGTAAACAATGGCATCGCCCTTACGCAAAGTTCCATTTTGAACAAGAACGGTAGCCACCGCACCGAGCCCTTTGTGCATTTCCGATTCCAATACGGTACCGCGGGCGCGCATCGCGGGCGAAGCGCGCAGCTCTAAGATTTCGGCCTGCAATGCAATCATTTCCAAAAGTTCCTGAATCCCTTCTCCCGTTGCAGCGGAACAATGAACCACGATGGTCGTTCCACCCCAAGTCTCAGGAAGAAGATCTCGGTCTGCAAGCTCTCGATAAACCCTTTGGGCGTCAAATCCACTTTTATCACACTTATTCAAAGCGACAAGGATCGGCACTTTTGCTTCCCGCGCCTGTCGAATCGCTTCGTCCGTCTGCATGCGAATCCCTTCATCGCCCGCGACGACTAAGATAACAATATCCGTCACATTGGCACCGCGGGAACGCATTTCAGAAAAAGCCTCGTGGCCGGGAGTATCCAGGATCGCCACTTCCCCCGCCTTCGTCTCAACCTTAAATGCCCCGATGTGCTGCGTAATCGCTCCGGCCTCTCCGGCAGCGCGATTCGACTTGCGAATGGCATCGATCAAACTTGTTTTGCCATGATCCACATGCCCCATGAACGCGACAACGGGCGGGCGAAGAATCAAAAGAGGAGCGGAAACATCTTCAATCTCTTGCCGAATCGAGCGGTCGGTAATTCTAATCCTTTGTTCCTCGGACGTGTCAATCCGAATGCTGCAATCAAATTCATGTCCCAAAAGCTGAACTACAGTCTCATCATCTAAATAATCGTTCAACGTAAGCGTCATTCCCTGCATGAGCAACTTGGCAATCAACTGAGAAGCTTTCAACTTCATTTCCTGTGCCAAATCTTTAATCGTAATCGGAAGGCGGACAGATAAAGATTTGGGACGAACGACTTCTTCGGAACGTTGCGCGTATTTCGGTTTAAATGCGCGGCGCTTGCGCCAAGCTTCATTATCTATGTCGCGCAGCCCCTGCCGATCACGAGCATCAAACGACCGGACTTCTTCCTTTTTCTTCAAGCGGAGCTCTTTTGGCGCCTCCTTCGGTTTCACGGCAGGCAATCCTTTCAAAGAAGAAAAGGGGGCGACGGGGGACTCTTTGGGAGCAATCTTATGAGACCCTTTTGACTCTTCCTCTAAAGGATGCTGCGCGGGAGCTGAAGGGGAGCTTGATGGAAGGGGAACTTCGGCAAGGGGGGAAGGAGCCGCCGCTTCTTCTTTCCCTTGCGCGGAATCCTCACGGATTCCCTCGCCGCGCGCCGCTTCTATTGCGGACTTCGGCTCTCCCTCTTCCGATTCCTGCATCAGACGTGATTTCCTCTTCTTAGGAGCTTCGACAACTTCTTTCCCCTTGTCATGAACAGAAGACGTCTGATCCGTCTGTTTTGCCGCGGAGAGGCCGACAGGATCCTCCCGAAGACGGGTTAATCGTTTTTTTGGCTCGCCTTCTACAGACGCCGGAGGATGCTTTGCAACAGGAACTGATGGAGCTTCCTGCTGCGGCTGATCCGGCGTTTTCGTCTTGAGAACGCCGGCTATCTGTAGATTCTTAATATTTAACTTTAGCTTACCCAAGGATCATCTCTTTCTTTTACGCGTTTGCTCAACAATTTTATCAGCAAGATCATAATAATTTACACCGGGAACCTTTTCGAGGATTTCAGCCGGAGTCGATTGCATGAATTTACGAATCGTATCATATCCTGCCCCTGTCAAGCTTTCGCTCACCAGGCTGCTTACACCCTCTACTTTGAACCGCTCATCAAAAATAGGATCGGGATTTTCAGCAAATTCAGCCATTTGAACCGTCAGGATTTTATGATATTCGGAAATCTTCTGCACATCGATTTCTTTTCCAATCATCGCCCCAATCAGGCGCGCATTCATTCCCTTTTTTCCAATGACAATCGGATATTCCTCATCGGCCACAACAATCCAAATGCGGTCATCGTGCACTTTCATTTTACGAATTTCCGCCGGGGCACTGAGATTTTG
>CAZZLR010000167.1:0-3054 GCA_964655045.1 uncultured bacterium
AAAATTTCAGTTGCACGAAAAGGACACCGGATCCGCCGATGTTCAGATCGCTATTTTAACTGAAAGAATCGCTGAACTCACAGAACATCTGAAGCTGGCTCCCAAAGACCATAGTTCAAGGTTGGCGCTCCTGAAACTCGTAGGCCAAAGGAGAAAGCTTCTGGATTATCTCAATTCTACGGACACCAAACGCTATCAAACCTTGATTGTCCGTCTTAATCTGAGAAAGTAAATCAACCCATTCCCTAGGATCCTCCTTCCGGAGGATCGGGTCTGAGACGACCCAATTCCAAACATACCGCAATGAGCCCAAAACCTACAGTTTTTGAACTCATTGCAGTATGTTTCTCCCACCCAAGAAAACGCGAATTCATTCCTTCTTGAACTCTAAATCGGTTTCCCTTACTCTTGGATCTCGTTATTAAAGGGAGAAACGATAAAGATGCTACATCATGAGACGATCAGTGTTCAAGTTGGGAAAAAAAAGCTCGCATTTGAAACGGGCAAAATTGCAAGACAGGCCAATGGGTCGGTTCTGGTTCGCTGCGAAGAGACTGTTGTTTTTGCGTCCGCCTGCGCATCCCCGGCTGCCGGAGAAGGAATTGATTTCCTTCCTCTTAGGGTTGATTATCAGGAAAAATTTTCTTCCGCGGGCAGGACTGCCGGTGGTTTTTTAAAAAGAGAAGGGCGTCCTTCCGAAAAAGAGATCCTTACTTCGCGACTGATCGATCGCCCCCTCCGCCCTATGTTCGAGGACGGCTATCATAACGAGGTGCAGATTCTCTCTTATGTGTTCTCCTATGACGGCGTCAATAGTCCCGATGTATTGGCGATCTGCGCAGCTTCGGCGGCTCTCACGCTTTCCGATATTCCTCTCATCAAACCGATCGGAGCTGTGCGCGTAGGGTTCATCAATCAAGAATTCGTCATAAATCCCACGGCTGAAGAAATGAAGCGCTCGGAGCTGGATCTTGTTCTTGCAGGCACGGAAGAGGCGATCCTCATGATTGAAGGATTCTCTGATTTCTTGAGTGAAAAGCAAGTGTTGGAAGCCATTGAAAAGGGGCATGCGGCGATTTCCCATTTATGCAAGGAACTCGCAGCATGGCGCGAAAAAATCGGCAAACCTAAAAATAAAGAGACGCTGAGAACCATTCCCCAGGAAATCACCCATTCCGTCCACGCAGCGGCCAAAGATCTTTTGGAATCCGCTCTCAAGATTTCCGCTAAACGACAAAGAGAAACAGCTCTATCGGAAATCAAGCAAACCGTATTGAAAACCCTTCTTCCCGAAGGCAATGGATCGAAGCAAGCGGAAACCGATATTTTAATGGCCTATAAAAACCTTCAATCTTCTTTGATGAGGAAGATGATCTTAAAGGAAAAGCGGCGCCTTGACGGCCGTTCCCTTACGGAAATCCGAACCATCGATATTGAGCAGGCCTTTCTTCCTAGAACGCATGGAAGCTCTCTTTTTACAAGAGGAGAAACGCAGACGCTCGCCGTTTGCACTCTTGGCGGGGAAAACGCAGCGCAGCGTTTTGAAGATCTTCATGGCGAAGGAAACGCCCGTTTCTACTTGCAATATTTCTTTCCCCCTTTTTCTGTAGGGGAAGTAGGCCGCATCGGTTCTCCCGGAAGGAGGGAAATTGGTCATGGAAAACTAGCGGAACGGGCTCTTGCAAGGATCGTCCCCGCTCAGGAAAAGTTCCCCTACGTCATTCGTCTTGAGTCAAACATCACCGAATCAAACGGTTCTTCTTCGATGGCCTCTGTTTGCGGGGGATGTCTGGCCATGATGGATGCAGGGGTACCAATCCAGCGTCCTGTTGCGGGCATTGCCATGGGACTGATCTTAGAAGAGGGAGAATATGCAATTTTGAGCGATATCCTGGGCGCGGAAGATGCCCTCGGCGATATGGACTTTAAAATTACGGGAGACGATCGGGGGATTACAGCATTCCAAATGGATATCAAGGTCGAAGGAATCACCCATAAAATTATGGAAGACGCTTTACACCAGGCGAAAGAAGGACGCAGGCATATCCTGCAAAAAATGCTTTTGGTCTGCCCTAAGCCGAAAACGGAAATGTCCAGCTATGCGCCCCGTATTGAAACTCTTCAAGTAAAACCAAGCAAGATCGGAGTCATCATCGGGCCCGGCGGAAAGCAAATCCGGGCGATCACTGAAGAAACGGGAGCGCAAATCGATATCAACGACAGCGGTCTTGTCAGTATTTCTTCGCAAGACGCTATATCGATGGCGCGGGCCAAAGAAATCATCATCAACCTCACTTCCGAGATGGAAATTGGAAAAATTTACAAAGGGCGCATTACCTCTGCAATGCCTTTTGGATATTGCGTAGAAGTTTTTGGAAAAGAAGGTTTGTGCCATATTTCTGAAATCTCCAATCAACGGTATCAAAACATTCAAGACGCCCCTTTTAAAGAGGGAGATATGATGGAAGTCAAAGTGTTGGATATCAATGACCGAGGCCAAATCAAGCTCAGTCATCGGGCCGTAACGGAATCAGATCATAGACCCCGTCATTCATAAAGGGAGCAATTTATGCAGCGCACATTAGCCAAAGATCTCGTGGGGCATATCGGAAGCAAAGTGTGGATCCGCGGATGGTTGAACAATCTCCGCGTATTTGGAAAGCTTTCTTTCCTCCTTGTGCGCGACCGGAGCGGTCTCATCCAAGTAGTGATCGAAAACAAGGAAGAGCAAGCAAAGGTCTCTTCCTTGCAGCCGGGATCGATTCTTGCGATCGAAGGGGTGGCCAAGCCTTCTTCCGCCCATTATCGAGTCGAAATCGTCGAGCCGAAGATCACAGTGGAAAATGAGATTCGGGAAGTGTGTCCGATTGAGTATTATAAGCCGGAAATCCCTTCGGATCTTGAATTTATCCTCGATCATCGCCCTATGGCTTTGAGAAACCGGCAGATTCAAGCGGTTTTTAAGATTCAAGCGGAAATCACTCATGCGTTCCGCTTGTACATGCACGATCAAATCGGAGCTACAGAATATTTCGCTCCGAATATCATTGGAGC
>CAZZLR010000168.1:0-3009 GCA_964655045.1 uncultured bacterium
CAAATATGACATTATTTGTTGCTTTTGGTATAAGGAGATGGAAACTGCTTTCCTGAGTCAATGGTGCGCAGCGAAGCTTGGACATGGGTTCCTTCCACTTGAATCCAATAAGGGAAGGGAAAATGGGAAAGGGGATGAAAATAGAGAAGAATGCGGCTGCCGGACAGTTCGCTGCCATCATGCGGCCAAGTCGCTGCATACACATCAAACTGCACAGGGTCTTGCCGCTTCCCCTCAAAGACAACCGGTGGGTTCCATATTTTCCGTAAATCAGGCTCTCCGGGAGCAGGGGGAGGGCCTATTTTCCTCCTTTGGTCGGAAGGGAGAGGGGATAAGGGAAGTTTGATCAAGGAGGCAATCAGACCATCTCGGGAAGAAAGAGGGGCTTTTCCTCGAGAGGTTAAAGAATGGCAGCTCCCTACGCTGCCGCTACTGCGCTCGATTTCGAGGAGCGACCAAGAAGTGTGGCCGGGCGCTTTTTCGGCTACCCATTGACGCCACGAAGCCGGCCGCGTTTTTAGGTTTTTTGCCGGAACGCCGATCTCTTCAAAAACAATCTTTTTTTCATCTATGGAGTAAATCGCCAACGCCGTAATCATATTGCCCCCCTCCAAGATCAAATAATCTCCTGGCGCCCCCCTGCACAGCCTTTATTCTATAGGAGATGCAAAGGAACACAGGCAGAATAAGCCGGCAAGCCCCATAAGATACAAAGAGAGTTTGTACACAATCTTGTGCAGCTTGAGAGTGGGAATCAAAAAAGGCCTATCATGTTTTGGTTTTTCCTCGATCCATTATATTCTCTTGCCTATTTTTTTGAAGCGTCTGATTTCCCTGATTTTCCCTTTTTTCTATACAGATTCCTCGATCGCAGATTTGAATCGAGAAGAATTCGCCAGTGTTTTACTTTAGTTGGGTATGCATGGATTTTGCCCACTCGCCTCAGGATCTCGCGGTAATGCGATTTTTTTAGGCACCGACCGCGTGCGTCTTCTGATCGACGCAGGAACCAATTGCGCTACCTTGGAAGAAAGACTCGCTGAAATCGGCGTCGCGCTCAATACCATTGACGCCATTTTACTCACCCATGAACACATTGACCATATTTCCTCGATTCCTGTACTGGTGGAAAAGTGTAAAATCCCCGTGTTCGCGAACGCGGAAACAGCCAAAGGCCTCTGCGAAGCCTTGGGTTATCGTCCTCGCTTCAAAATTTTTACGACCGGCGAACCCTTCTCATTCGAGGGACTCGAAATTTTTCCCTTCAGCATCCCTCACGACACTCTAGATCCCGTTGCCTTTACGGTGCGAACGCAAGGAATGAAGTTAGGATTCTGCACGGATTTAGGCTATGCGCCGTCGATGGTGGCAAAAGAGCTGCAATTGTGCGATTATTTATACGTGGAAGCAAACCACCAACCCTCGATGGTCCATTCCAGCCACCGACCCGCGATTTATAAAAAAAGAGTGCTGAGCCGCCAAGGGCATTTGTCCAACCAAGATTGCGCGGCGCTGATCGCGTCTGTATTTCACTCGCAGCTAAAACATGTCCACCTGGCGCATTTGTCCGGAGAATGCAATACCCCAGAGGTTGCGCTGCAGGTGGTCGGAGATTTTTTAGCGGCGCAAGGCAAAACAGTGCCCCTTTCGATCGCTTGGCAAGATAGATCCTCACAGATTGTCTTGTTTTGATTTTTTCCGTTCGGAAAAATCATCTCTCTATTTCTAGATTCAACTAATACCAGAAGAAACAAATATGACATTATTCGTTGCTTCTGGAATTATATTAACTGCGATAGAAATGTTTTCGCAGGGACGATAGCAGGCTCTGTCTCGAGAAAACAGTCCCTATCAATATAGGGAGCGTCGAAGACAACCTGAAATGCATGGGCAACGTTCGTCAGTTCTTTGTAGTAGTAAAGAGATTTTGAAATTCCGGAAGAGGAAGAGGCTTTGACTTCAACGAGAAACCAAGGTTTTTTATTTCTGGAGACGAGAAAATCGACCTCTCTTTTTTCCTTGTCTCTGAGAAAATAAAGATCATATTCCCCAAAGCCACGATCTGTCCAGTAATGGACAGACTTCAATAAATGCGATGCGATGAAATTTTCTATCCGCGCTCCTTTTTCTTCCACGAGAGACCAATCCCAAAGAAACACTTTGGGTTCTTTAACCAGAGAACGCGTAATATTTTTCGTCCATGGTTTAATTGTAAAACAGTAGTAAAAAGATTTTAGCACCTTGACCCACCGTTTCACAGTGTCGACAGACATATTAATTTTATTCGCAAGAGATGAGTACGTTGTGAGTTGTCCTGCTTGCGCTTGAAGCAGCTCTGCCAGAATTTCCATTTGGCTAAAATCTTGAATTTTTGTGAGATCTCGAAGGTCTTCGCGAAATAATTGTTGGCTGCGCAACCGCTTCCATTGCGAATAGAAAAAAGCATCTTGTTTTAAAAATGGCTCGGGAAATCCTCCAAATTCATAAAGAGCATCAAAAATTTTGTCCTCAATTTTTTGAGGAGGGTAAATTTCTGTTGTTTTCAGAGAATGGAAAAGAAGCTCTCCCACAGAAAATGGGTGCAGTCGATAAAGAAAATAGCGTCCCATCAGACTATCTCCGCCCCGCTGATAAATATCAAGCCGAGCACTGCCCGTGATCAGGATTTGAACTTTTGTGGAATACTTATCAAAAAAACCTTTTAAGAAAATTTTCCAATGCTTGTATTTGTGTAGTTCATCGAAAATAACAAACGTGGGGGAGGATCCTATTTTTTCCAGTTCTGCGCGAAAAGTTTCCGCTACAGCTTCCGGTCCTTGAAGGATAAGCGCACGATCGCCCTGCGAGTCCCAATTGATGTAGAAATGATTCGGTTTCGGAGCCGCAAAATCAACGCTGACGGTTGTCTTTCCTACTTGGCGCGGACCGACTAAAAACAACATTTGTCGATTTTTTTGAACAAAGACGCGACGCAATCCCCTAGCTTTAGCTATGGGGTCAAGGAGCGCG
>CAZZLR010000169.1:0-2984 GCA_964655045.1 uncultured bacterium
AATGCCATGTTACGATCATCGATTTTCGACGCTTTGACGCGCTCAAATATGACATGATTTGTTTTTTTTGGTATTATTTCTGGATTGTAAGGAAAGGGTTTTGGTACCATAAGCTCATGCTCTTCACGCGCACAAAAATTGTTTGCACGATTGGTCCTGCAGTTTCTTCATACGAAAAAATGGTAGAACTTTGCCGCGCAGGGATGAATGTAGCCAGGTTGAATTTTAGTCACGGCTCTTTCGAAGAACATGCCCTCAATATAGCGAATTTAAAACGGGTACGTGCGGATACACAAAGTCCTTTAGCCATTTTGATTGATATCAAGGGTCCTGAAATTCGCGTTGGAAAATTCCCTGAGGGTTCGATCCGAGTCGAACCGAAGCAGCGCTTCAAGCTTGTCCCCTTGCAAAAATCTCCTCTGGCTGTCGATGAAATTCCTTTGCGCCCCTTTCAGGCTTTGGATATTGCGCAGCCGGGCATACGGATTCTCTTTGATGATGGAAGCATTGCGTCTCGGGTCATTGCAGTGGAAAAAGATTCGGTGCTGATTGAGATGCAAAACGGGGGAGTTTTAAAAAGCGGTAAGGGAGTGAATATTCCCGGGGCGCATCTGAACTTGCCGGCGGTGACAGAAAAAGATAGGGCGGATCTACGCTTCGGCTGCGAACAAGACGTGGACATTGTCGCAGCGTCTTTTATCCGTTCGGCGCATCATGTGCTCTCTTATAAGCAGATTTTGGCAAAAGAAGGGAAGCCGGATATTTTGGTGATCGCCAAAATTGAAAACCATCATGGCATAGAAAATTTAGACAGCATTGTTCAAAGCGCTGACGGAATCATGGTGGCTAGGGGAGATCTTGGCGTCGAAGTGGATCTTGCTTTAGTGCCGAAATTACAAAAAATGATGATTCGCAAATGTTATCAGGCATGCAAACCTTCCATTACAGCAACACAAATGCTTGAATCGATGATCGTCAATCCTCGGCCTACGCGCGCCGAAGTATCCGATGTTGCGAATGCAATTTACGATTCCACATCGGCCATTATGCTTTCGGGAGAGAGCGCAATTGGAAAATATCCCGTGGAAGCTGTGGAGCAAATGAAAAAAATCGCCCTTGAAACGGAAGAGGATTTTTCCTTTCGTGATTTTTTCGATCTTCATGCGCAAAAGGATTATCATGATTCTTCCTCGGCAGTGGCAATGGCCGCAGTAAAAACGGCTCATAGTACGAATGCAAAGGCTATTTTCGCTTTTACAACCAGCGGAATGACGGCGCGTCTTTTATCTAGGCTGCGTCCGAAGATGCCCATCATTGCCGTAACGCCTCATTGGAAGGTATTCCATCAGCTGAGCTTGAATTGGGGCGTTGTTCCCGTCTGCTGTCCTTGGTATAAAAAAGCTAAAGAAGCTTTTGCGGCAGCCAGCGCCCATGCTTTGGAACGGGGGTTGATTGCCTTCGGCGATGTTGTTGTCGTAACAGCCGGCGTCCCTTTTGGGCAAAAGGGTACGACGAATATGATGACGGTGCAAAGCATAGGAGAGATCCTTGTGCGTGGCCATAAAGGGCTGGGTCCCAAGGTGAGCGGTAAAGTTTCCATTCTCCTTTCTTCTGAAGGGGCGGTTCCCGAGTCTCTCGAGGGTCATTTAGTCGTGATGTCCCATTGTGATAGTTCTTTTCTCCCTCTGTTAAAATATGTCTCCGGAATCATTCTTCAAAATTATATTGGCGATGCAGTATCTGAGAAATATGCGATCCTAGCTGCGAAAACCCTTGATATTTCCGTGATGACTCGCGCTGATGGGGCAATGAATCTTTTGAAAGAGGGACAAGAGGTCACGCTCGATCCAGGTCGAGGATTGATTTATCTGGGAGGGGAAGAGTCTCCCACATGTCCGATTCTTTCTTTCTAAGGCGTGTCATTCATTGAAATGTCCGTCGGTTTTTAGCTTGACTTAGCGAAGCAACCTCTTTAAAATCTACGAAAAGGATTGTGACATGCCCAATAGTATGACAGGTTTCGGTCGCGCGGAGGTGACTGCCCCATGCGGGGAATGGGTCATTGAAATGCATTCCGTCAATCGAAAATATTTGGATATTTCCATTGCGATCCCTAAAGAATTCGGAAGATGGGAACAAGGGGTTCGTCAATGGATTTGTAAAAAGATTTTTCGAGGCCAGGTCACGGTGCGTATTTACTTCACTGCTTCTATGCAAGGCAAGCGCAAGGCTCTTCCTGACATTGCTGTGCTGCAGGATCTGAAAAGGGGATGGAAAGAAATCGCCCAGGCCCTTGGCATGGATTCGGGTAAAATTGATCTTCCTTTTCTGGCTCAGCAGGTTCCTGTTCAAGAAAACATGTATTTTGCCACGGAAGAAGAGGGGCTTGTCTTGCGCCGAGGCGTAGAGGAAGCTTTGGAGCGTCTTGTTTCGATGAGACAAAGAGAGGGAGCTGCGCTTGCTGCCGATATAGAGCGGCGCATAGCCTGGATGCGCGGCGAGCTAGCTGCCGTGAAGAATCGAACCTCGCACGCGCCGCAGCGATTGCAAAAACGGCTTGAGGAGCGTTTGAAGGGACTGGATGTTTCTTGTCTTCTTGCCGATGATCGGATGCTGCGGGAAATTGTGATGTATACGGAAAAATTGGATGTGACGGAAGAGATTACGCGTCTTTTTTCCCACCTGGATCAGTGCGATAAAATCTTGCAAACGCCTGCAGCGGAGGGCGTTGGAAGGAATCTTGATTTTCTTATGCAGGAAATAGGACGGGAACTCAATACGTTAGGAGCTAAATCCGCCGAAATAGAGGTTTCTCATAGCGTGGTATGGATGAAAAGCGAATTAGAAAAAATCAAAGAACAAGTACAGAACCTGGAATGAAAGCATTGTGCGGACTGCATCGAGGGCGCGTCTTCGTTGTCAGCGCTCCCGCAGGAACGGGAAAAACGACTTTAGTGCGGATGTTGACGGAAGAGTTTTCTTGC
>CAZZLR010000170.1:0-2959 GCA_964655045.1 uncultured bacterium
TGCAGGAATTAATCGATCAAGATTTTCATCGACAAGGTACTGAAAATGGCTAAAAACCACATGATCAAAACCCTATGTTGTCTCGCATTGGCTACCGGATCAGGAACTTATGGGATAGAACCCAAGGCAATTGCCCAAGAAGAAATGGACGTCTCAATGAATATGCAAACCTTACTCCAAGAATATATAGAAGACAGTAGTGCTGTAGGAGCTGCTGCTGCCATCATCGACCACGGAAAAATCTCCTTCTATACGCAAGGAAAAAAGTCGATAAGCGGAAACGATTTGATTTCCGAAGATACGATCTTTGAAATAGGGTCCGTCACAAAAGTTTTCACCACTCTCTTGCTAGCGGATATGGTATCTAAAGGGGAGGTCCAATTAGACGACCCTATTGAAATGTACCTGCCTGGAGCCAAAATTCCGGAGTTGAATGGGAAGAAGATTCTCTTGCGCCATTTAGCCGCACATACCTCTGGCATTCCTCGCATGCCAGACAACTTTGCGCCTCTTGACCCATCTAACCCTTATCAAGATTATACAATCGAACGCCTTTTCGAATATCTCGAGTCCTGCACACTTACAAGACCTCCCGGAGAATCTTTCGAGTATTCCAACATCGGCATGGGTTTGCTCGGCCATATCTTAAGCATTCGGTCTGGGAACAGCTATGAAGAGATGGTAAAAGATCTGATTTGCAGAAAATTGAATATGCCCAACACGGCTATTTCTTTGAGCAATGAAATGGCCGCAAATTTCGCATCCGGGCACCATTTGGCCACAGAAGTCAGCTATTGGGACATTCCAGGGTTAGCTGGAGCAGGAGCTCTCCGCTCGAATATCAAAGACATGGCCAATTTTCTGGCAGCAAACATGAACGGAGAATCTGCCGTCCACACATTGCTGCAATCGTGCCACCAAGAGCAGTATGCTCCAATGCCTGGATTTGCAGTAGGACTTGGCTGGATGCTTTCTAATTCAAACCAAGCCAATCTCATCTGGCATAATGGCGGAACAGGAGGATTTAGAAGTTACATCGGATTCAATCCGAAGCTGCAAAAAGGCGTTGTCATCCTCTCCAACTCTACAGAAGACTGGCCTGATGAATTCGGACTTTTCGTCCTTGATCCTGATTATAAACGGCCATCTGTAGATAAGTCTCTTGCCAATGATCCAGAATATCTCAATAAATTCGCTGGTTCATATACGGCGACCATTCCAGGCGGTTTGCCGGAACAAGAATTGACAATTTCGGTATTCGGGAAGCTTTTGGCATCTGTGCTGTCAGGAGGAGAGGTAGGAATGCTTTATCCTGAATCGCAAGCCGTTTTCGGAGTCAAAGGGTTTCCCGATGGGAAAGTATTCTTCAGTCTTAATGAAGCTGGACTCATAGAAAAAGTAGAAGCACGTCTTGTATCAAATGGAGCGCTCCTCTGGGAAGCTGTTCCTAAAGTGAAGGAGTCTCTCTAATTATGAGATGCCTATTTGCTCTTTTCTTTGCTGCAAGCTCCATATTTGTTCAGATCGATGCTACTGAGTACGATATCCCTCAATCGATCCGGTTTACTTTGGAGAGAGAAGAAAGCTCTTCCCCCATAGTCTATTACTTCTCACAGCCGGATGCTATCGAGAAACCATATCCTATCTTTATCATATGCGATGGTTCTGAAAGCAAGGGAGGCGAAAGAAGCATCCTCCTCGTCAGAGATTTTTTTGCAGAACGCGTCCATTCTTTGAAGGCAGGATATATAGCAATTGAAAAGTGCGGCATCGATGGCAATGAGATTGACAAATCGGAGTTTTGGAATCGATATACCCGCTCTCAACGACTTAAAGATCATTTACAGGTGATTCACTATTTGGAAGAACATCCACCAAACGGATGGAACGGCCAGTTTATCTTTGCAGGAGTTTCGGAAGGCGGACCACTTGTGACAGACCTGTCAATCATTTGCCCTAACACGATAGCGACTATCAATTGGTCAGGAGCAGGAGATTGGAGCTGGGCAGATGAGCTCTGGCAGTTTTTCGAACATTGGAAGCAAAATTCGTTCTGGATAAGACTCTACGATGCCATACCGAGATGGATGCCGTTTTCTTCAGACATTCCTCCTACTCGCCCAGAATTTGACGTTCTTGTCCAAGAGATCATATCCAATCCCACTCCTGATTTATGGATGGGTGGCATGACCTACCTCTACCATGCAGATGCTTTCGAAAAGCCTCCTGTTGACTACACCAGGATCAAAACCCCGTTCTTAGTCGTTGCAGGCGCAGAAGATAGCATCATAGAGTCGTGTGATCAATTCGTGCAAAAGGCTGTAGATGCAGGCGCTCCGATCACTTATTTCCGCGTGGATGGAATGGATCATTACATCAGAAAAAGGCCGGATGTCATAGATCGAACCTTTGACTGGCTTCGAGAGCAAATTGCTGTGTGGGAGGAGAAAAATAAGCAGGAGGACGCATCAAATTTTTTCTCTTCCGGCCACGTGACAGTTCCAGACGGAGAGCTCTACTTTGAAAGCACCGGACAGGGTGAGCCGTTGATTTTCATTCACGCCGGCTTTTCTGATCGCAGAGATTGGAAGCATCAAATTCAAGATCTCCGAAAGGAATTCAATACCATTGCCTACGATCAACGAGGCGCTGGCAATTCCTCTGTGCCTACAGCTTCTTTTTCTCCAGCGGATGATCTCAGAGACATAATGGACCACCTAAAAATAGCAAAAGCTGCTTTGATTGGTCACTCTCTTGGCGGAACAGTCGCTTTGGATTTCGCACTTCAATATCCTGGAAGAGTTTCTTCTTTAATCCTAGTCGCCCCAGGTCTTAATGGTCATGTCTGGTCTGACGAATATGCGGCATGGTTTAAAACCATTTGGAGCTTATCCCAACCTACAGACATGCTACAGCAAATTATGTCAGCCCCTTTTTACACGCTTGCTGTGACCAACCC
>CAZZLR010000171.1:0-2906 GCA_964655045.1 uncultured bacterium
GATTTGTGTTCGAGAGAGTGGGCAAAAACTAAAAGTTATTTTTGATAAATGGTATAAATTCATATTTCAGCTGCGTGAAAGCTGTCGATAAATCGACGATCATGAATGGCAGAGTGTTAAGGCAATACAATGCCATTTATGATCGTCGATTTTCGACGCTTTGACGCGCTCGAATATCAAATAGGGATGAGATGAAGAGAAGGTTCTTCAATAGTGGAGGGGGTCGTAATAAATCCTTGGCCCAGGGTCTTGAGGCATTGTAAAAATTGTGTTTGTCGTGTCGTGTCCAGGGGGGTGCCGAGGTCATCGACGGCGATGAGGGGGGTGCAGTTTAGCCGCTCGGATAAACCGGCCCATTCGGCTAGTCGAAGAGCGGCCGCCGCCGTTTTTTTTTGTCCCTCGCTGGCAAAGAGACGAGCGGCGCGCTCCTCAATCCAAAAAGAGAGATCGTCGCGATGAGGCCCCGCCGAGGCACCCCCCCATTGCCGATCGCGATCCCTTGCCTTGTGTAAGTGCTCAAGATAATTTTGGGGAAAAGAAGGAAGATATTTGAGCCGATGGACTTCTTGATGCGCCGCAAGAAGTTGGCTGTAATAAAACAGGGGCTTTTGTAAATGCTCCAGAGCCTGCGCGCGCGCTTTGTGCAGATATTCCGCCGAATCAGCCATCATCTCTTCCCAACAATCCAAGGAAAGCCTCTCCTGTGCATGCAAAGAAGCGTTGCGCTGCTTCATGGCTCGTGTATAACGGACAAGATGATGCACATACAGAGGATCGCTCTGCGCTAGGTAAAAATTTAAAAATTGACGGCGCAAAACAGGAGACCCCGCGATGAGCTCCGAGTCTTGGGGCGTGTGCAGCACCCAAGGGAGCATCCCCAAAAGAGGACTGAACGAAGAATATTGGGTGGCGTCGATGCGCAAACATTTGTTTTTTCCATCGAAAGAAAGCTGAATCGTATGGGCAATGCAACCATGGACAACGTGCGCCTCAAGATAAAAATACGCCTCTTTTTCTCGAATCAGCTCGCTTAAACGGCCGGCTCGAAAAAGCCTCCCTGTAGCGATCAAAGCAATCGCCTCAAGAAGATTGGTTTTTCCCCGAGCGTTCTCACCCCAAATGAGATTGAGGCCCGAAGAAAATTCCACTTCTTTTTCCGAAAAATTTCTAAAGTTTTTCAGATAAAGAGATTTAAGGTACATGAACCGCGGACGTCGGCGCCGCCGCAGCAGCCGGAGCATCGCTTAAGCGCATCGGCATAATCACAAATAAGGCGTTTGTCGAATCGGTGACGACGCCCGGATTATGCGCGTCATTCAATCCAAAACGGATGGTCTCATCTTTGCTATGGCGTAAAATATCGAGAAAGAAAAAAGGATTGAATGCGATATCAAGCTTCGCCCCTACATAATCCACAGGCATGCTGACGCGCCCCTCGCCGATTTCTTGGCTGGTAGCCATCAGATGAAGCTGCCCCGTCTCAAAACTAAATCGTACGGAATTGCTCGTGTCGGTGGTAAAAAGAGAGACCTGTTTCAATAACGCAATCATCTCCTCCCTATGGATGGAAAAACGGTGAGCCGCCACCGCAGGAATCACTTGATCCACATCGGGATATTGCCCCGCCAGAAGCTTCGTGATTAATGTCAAAGATCCTGTGTCGAGAGAAATTTTCTCCTGCGCCAGCCGTAAAGCCACAGGCGTATGGGTCTCATCGAGAACCTTAATCATCTCGTCCACGGCCTTCAAAGGAATTACGTAGGATCCGCTTAAAGAAGCGTCGATAGGAACCGAGGTGAAAATCTTCGAAAGACGCTTGCCGTCCGTCCCAATGAAAGAAGCTTTTTGCTGAGAGATCTGAAGCTGTACGCCATTCAATGTAAATCGGCTGTCTTCCCGAGCCGCGGCAAACACCGTTTTCGAAAGCATTTCCTTTAAAGAAGCTTTGCTTAAAGGAATTTCATGGGCTCCCGAAAGATCGGGGAGATGAGGGAACTCGCCGCGGCTCATTCCATTGATCTTGAAGACCGACGTGCCAGTGGTAATCTCGGCCGATTCGCCGGCTTTTGCGCTGATTTTAATCTGCGGAGCCGTCAACTCGCGGATCAATTGAAAAAAACGGCGCGCCGGAAGAGCGATCGCCCCTTCTTCTACGACTTTGGCATCGACGTGGCAGCGCATGCTGACAGTTAAATCGGTTGCGCTGATGATCAATTGATCATCCATGGCCTCGAGAAGCACTGTTGCAAGAATAGGTGTGGAAGGTTTTGCCGGAACAATGTTCTGGATTTTTCCAATCACGTTGACAAGGTCGATCTTTGCGATGACTACTTTCATTTTATTTCATTCCTTGGGTCTGTTCGAGCCGCTCCCGCTCGGATTTTTTGTCGATTTTTCACGTCTCTATTAAAAATAAAGCAAAGGGCGTATCAGTGTCAATCCCGCTCTTCGCCTTTTCTGGCGCGCTCCATAGCCCGGCTCGATTCCCTCGCCTTGAGCGACTCCCTTTTATCATAGGCCTTTTTCCCTTTGGCCACGGCGATGCGAACCTTGGCAAAACCCCCTTTGCCAAGGAAAATCGCCAGGGGAATTAAAGCAAACCCTTTCTCGGCGCTCTTCTTGCGCAGTTGTTCGATTTCCCTCTTGTGCAGCAACAGTTTGCGCGGTCTGCGCTCTTCATGGTTGTGGATGTTGCCAAAAGAATAAGGAGCGATGCTCGCATTCATGAGCCAAGGCGTCTGCCCCTTGAGGTCGACATAAGAGTCCTGCAACGAGCCGCCATGGTTTCTCAAGGACTTAATTTCCGTGCCCACTAACACAAGACCGGCTTCGTAGGTATCAAAAATTTCATAGTCGTAAAAAGCTCTTCGATTTGAAACAAGCTCTGGGGACGGCTTAGACATAAG
>CAZZLR010000172.1:0-2904 GCA_964655045.1 uncultured bacterium
AAGACTCAGTCCTTAAGGCTTGGTATAACCTTCGTTTTGTAGATCCCCTCTAATATACCTAAACAACTTTTCGGGTTGCTTGGGTGTGTCGTAGGAGTGAGGTAACCACTCCTTTTTTCTCTCTGAAAAAGACTCCTATTGAATAAAAACCGCAGAATCGCTTAAAGTGTTATAGATACTTTGTTTGAGAAAGAGGCTGTTTTCTATGAATGATACCCCCCATTTTCCCGATTCGTTAGAGTCCCCCCCTGAAGCAGGGCGAGGGCAATCTTCCCCTGTAGCAGAGGAGGCTCAGGCTCCCCTGAGCGCAACCTTCAGGGAGTTTGAAGGTAAGCTCGCTTCGTTTCAAACTCCTGAGGAGAAGGTGGCGTATGGGCTCGAGTTTATGCGCGGATCTCTTTCTCAAGAGGGAAGTCCCCGATTCAGGGAATTTTGGGAAGCGAGACGATTGATTCTCCTTTGTTTCAAAGAAAACTTGAATGCTGCAATCCGCTCCACGCTGTGGGGCGAGTACGTCGAGCTGACGGTTGAGGCGCGCAGATTAAAAGAGATTCTTGAAGAACAAAGCGCCTTTGCTATGGAGCAGATTGATTTAGCTATCCGTTCTATCGAGGAAGATCTTTCCCGTTTCGACGTTCTTTTAGAACAGGCCGGCCCTTTTGAATTTCCGGGACGCTGTGAAACGATTTCCGATAATTTAGCCGCCTATGGACAGGTTCAAAGGGAACTGGGTCTTTTGAATACTTTGGCAAGTCGTTTAAACGCCCTGCGCAAAGAGATTGTCAAAACAGACATGCGGATTCGATTCAAGGCAAAGTTTTTTAAACGGATTTCGGAACTTGGCGATCGTATTTTCCCCAAGAGAAAAGCGCTTATTGAGACGATTAGTTCCGAATTTGAAAAAGACGTCAATCGATTTGCCGACGCTTATTTCAAAGACGGGGTCGCATCGGGGGCTCCTTACTATGCGCTGCGCGAAGAGATTAAAGCGCTTCAGGGTATGGCGAAAATTTTTACATTGAGCAGCGGCACATTCAATCGCACTCGTCTTCGGTTAAGCGAATGCTGGGATCTCGTGAAGGCGTTGGAAAAAGAATTCAAGAAAGAGGTTTTTGAGAAAAAACAAGCTTCTTCCGAGCAGAGAGTGTTGATTGAGACGAAGATTGAGGAATTAAAGGTAAAGGGTTTAGAGATCTCTTTGAAAGATCTGGACAAGGAGATAGCCGCCCTTCATCAAGAAATGCATTCTTTGCAACTGCACCGCGACGACGTGTGGTCTTTGCGCAATGAGCTTTCCAAGCTGCGCGAACCCCATCTTGCAGCGCAAGAAAAGAAACAGCGTGAGCTAGAAGAGGCCGAAAAAGAGATTCTGCGCTTAAAAAAGGAAAAGATTGTTCATTTTAAAGAAGAGGCTTCTCTCCTTCAGAGGGAAGGAGCGCAGATGGAATTGGAAGTGTTTCTACAGAAGTTTGATTCCTTATCGCATTGTTTAGAAACTTTGGATGCTCCGAAGATGGAAAAGCAGCAGTTGGAACGCTCTTTGAGACCTCTCAGGGATTTGCTTGCGGATAAAAAAGAGCAGTCTCTTTTGAATTTGAGCGATGATGATCGCAAGACGCTGGACAATTTGCGTACTGTTTTGCAACAGAAGAAAGAGCGGCGTCAGGAGATCAAAGAGACTCTCGAAGGGTATCGAAAATCTTTCGGAAAATCGAGCCTTGATTTCGAGAAGGCCATGCAGATGCGCGAATTGATCGATCAAGAAAAAGAGCGTCTTGACAAGGCAAATCTTGGGATTCAAGAGATCGAATCCAAGATTTCTGAACTGGAATCATAAGCGCCGATCCAATTTTCAAACGAAGGGGGCGATACCGGCTGGAAGGATCGCCCCCTTTGTCTTATACCAAAAGAAACAAATAATGTCCTATTTGAGCGCGTCAAAGCGCCGAAAATCGATGATCGTAAAATGGCATTGTATTGACTTAATACTATGCCATTTACGATCGTCGATTTATCGACAGCTTTCACGCAGCTGAAATAGGACATTATTTGTTTCTTTTGGTATTAGTAGAGATCCTTGACAACTTCATCCTTTCTTCGTACAGTTGTGAAAATTTTTGTTGGAGTCGTACACTGATGAACGCACGCATGGAAACGATTGAGAAAATCGAAAAGCATTCCTGTAAGAAGGATCCATTTTTTCTTCATTCGGCGCAGTTCGGAAGTAGGGTTCTTGCTCTTTCTTTTTTAGAGAAAACGCTATCGCAGCCGGTCTACCAACATTTTTTGCGTGTTGGCGAAGGGAAAGAAACATTTGATCCCGCTTACGCCGATGCCATCGCTTCTGCCATCAGAGATTGGGCGGTGCAGGAGGGAGCGACCCATTTCACGCATTGGTTTCAGCCTCTGACGGAGGGATGTGCGGAAAAGCATGATTCATTTTTAAGCCGTTCCGCCAATGGGACGGTCATTGAAGCGTTCCGTGGCAAAGATTTGCTTTTGGGCGAGCCGGACGCTTCTTCTTTTCCTTCAGGAGGATTGAGAGCGACTCATGCAGCGCGGGGCTATACGGTATGGGATAGCCGCGCGCTTCCCTTTTTATGGGAGGGGGGCGGCGGCGTTACATTGTGTATACCTTCTCTTTTTTTCTCTTGGACGGGAGAGTCTCTCGACCATAAGATCGCCTTGCTTCGCTCTGAGGAAAAGATCCAGAGCGCGGCTCTGCGTTTGCTGCGTTTTTGCAACATAGAGGCGCAGCGCGTGGATTCGACGCTCGGGATTGAACAAGAGTATTTTCTGATCGATCGCCATTTTTTTTTACTGCGCCCTGATCTTCTTTTAGCGGGAAGGACGGTCTATGGAGCTGCTTCTCCTAAGAGCCAAGAACTGGAAGATCATTATTTC
>CAZZLR010000173.1:0-2887 GCA_964655045.1 uncultured bacterium
ACTGACTTTTCCGCGAAGCGGTGGGGCGACGTGTATCTTGCCGACATGGGAGGAGAAAAAATCTCCCTTCAAGCCGATATGCAGATCAATCCTTCATGGCAGGTTGTCCAATCGAAGATCGCCATCGCAGCCTCCGATTTCCGGATGCAATTCACTTCGCAGCAAGAAAAAGTCCACTTAAACGCTTTGATTCACGGCCTCTCTTGGGAGGGAAATTTTCGTTATGCTCTGGCCGAGAAAAAAAAATCTCTGCTTCTTTCGGACATTGCCATTCAGGGAGCCGATACGGCTTTATCGGGCGCATTGGAATTATTTCCATCCTTTCGCGCAGCGGGGCGAATCCATATGACCGCATCCGATCTCCATAAACTTTCTGATTTTTTTGGCAAAGCCGAAGCGACGATTGTTTTGCAGCCCGGCGAGGAGAGACAAGAGCTACAGGGGGAAGGAGTTTTTGAAAACGTGCATTGGGGATCTTTTTTCGTGCAGCAGGGGCGTTTTCAAGGTTCTTTGGATCATGGAGAGCTGATTTTAGAAAACGGACATTATGACGGCGTTCATTTTTCCACTCTTGCGTTTCGCTCATCTTTTGGAAGCCGGGAAGGGCCTTTTTCTTTGACTGCCGATGGGCATTGGAAGCAGCCTTTTCATTTTCGCTGCGAGGGGACGGCTGCCTTGCAAGGGAGAGGCATTTCCGGAGCGTTGAGCCGTGCAGAAGGGATGCTGGGTTCTCGGCCTCTTTCTCTATCGGCGCCTTCTCATTTTTTCTTTTCTTCGCGCGATATGCAGCTGCGCAATTTCGATATTTTTTTGGGGGGAGCGCATCTTTTCTTTGATGGGGAAAAAGCGGGAGATACATTGAGGCTCAAAGCTTCTTTAGAAAAAATTCCTTTAGAGATTATTCCTCTTCCCGTGGATTTAGGAGGGCAAGCCGACATATCGCTGGCTCTGGAAGAAAAGGGCGGAGAGACTTCAGGGGCGTTTGCTGGATCGATTTCTTCTTCGGCCGAAAATTCCGCTCTCGTTACAGGTTCGTTTCAAGGAACATTCGCGCATGAGCGAGTTGATGCGCGAGGATCTTGGAGGATTGGGGGGGCGGAGGTTTTTTCTTTTGATTGCGCCCTTCCCATCCGTCTCGATCTTATGCAAAGAGAAGGCGTCCTTCTGTATGAAAAGCCTGCACGCGCTTCTATTTCCTTGCGGGGGAAGATCGAAGACATTTTAGACTTTTTCAATCTTGGCACGCATCGGATCACGGGGTCTGCTTTTGCAGATTTTCATCTTGCCGACACATTGAGTCAGCCCCATATCGAAGGAGATTTTCGTCTTGAGCGCGGATCGTATGAAAATTATCTGACTGGAACAAGACTCTATGATTTGAATGCGAAAGGGGTGGCGGACGGAAGCCGTCTTTTAATTCAATCCGTATCCGCCCGAGGAGAAAGCGGCTTTATAGGAGCGCAAGGGGCTATCTCTTTTGATCTTTCTCAACGGTTTCCTTTTTCTTTGGATATTGAAGCGCATCGATTTCGGGCAGCGCACATCGATCTGATCTCTGCCGAGGTTGAAGGGAAAATGCATATCGAAGGCAATTTACAAGGAGCCAAGGCGTCAGGGCAGATTGAGGTGGTGCGCGGCGAGATCCACATTCCCGACCGGCTGCCTCGATTGCTGCCGCGGCTTGCCGTCGTGTACAAAAATCCGACAAAGCCGATAGAGCCTCCGGAAGCGTCGGGGCGGGTTCCTTATCCTTTGTCCTTGGATCTGCGTGTTGCAGCGCCTGCCTCGATGACTATTGAAGGGCGGGGGTTGAAATCTGAGTGGCTGGGGGATTTTCGCGTGGGGGGCACTCTTGCGGATGTAGTCGCGGAGGGGGGCTTAAAGCTTGCGCGCGGCGAATTTTCTTTTGCAGGGCGCGAGTTCAAGCTGCTCGATGGCAAGCTTAGTTTTTCCGGCAAAGAGCATGAGATGCCTCGTCTTGATCTTTCGGGGGTGATGGAGATCAAAGGAATTTCTATTCAAGCGCGTCTCAAAGGACCCCTCAACCATCCGCAGCTCACTTTGCATTCATCGCCTCCTCTGCCCCTGGGCGCCATCATGTCGTATTTGCTTTTTGGCCAGGATTTAGCGGAGATCAACAGCTTTCAAGCGCTGCAGCTAGCCAACTCCATCGCCTCCTTTGCGGGGCAGGGCCCTGATGTTTTAGAAAGCACGCGCAAAGCACTCGGCGTCGACAAGCTCAATATTGTCTCTATGCCTGGGAAAAACGAAGAGATGGGAGACATCATCGCCGTTCAAGTCGGAAAATACATTAGCGAAGGGGTATTAGTGTCCTTGACGCAAGGGGCGGAAGAATCGTCCACCAATATTAGCATTGAAGTAGAGTTGAACGGCGGTTGGATCGTCCAGCTCGAAAGCGATCAAAGACAAGAACAAGGTAAATTCACCATCAAGTGGAGTCATAATTTTTAACAAGAAGGCGAGATTCATCCCGTCCGTTCACGGGCGGGATGAATCTCGCCTATTTTCTCGATATTAATTTTTGCCTTCTCTGTACTGGCTCACATCATCACTTGATGACGTAAGTTTTTTTGAAAGTGGTTCGGTTATTTAGAAAATCCTACAGGTGTAAAACACTAAGGTGAACCAATGGTTTGAAGGCAAGAATATGTTGAGTGCATTGGAGCCTAATACCAAATCTTTACCAATTTGATATGCGGCTTATTTTTCCTCAAATTCTCCAAGAATGTTCGGTTATATGTTTCTGTGCGATCATCATATTCTAATCTATTCATATTTGGACAGTCTAATATTTGTGTTATCAGTTTATGTACAAAACAATCCTCTAAAACAAGTGTTGTCAGGTGTGGTAAATGAAGTGATTTCC
>CAZZLR010000174.1:0-2863 GCA_964655045.1 uncultured bacterium
GCAATAAAGATCTCCTTCAGCTTCGTCGCTTTTCCTGTCTTACCGCGCAAGTGGTATAATTTTGCTCTACGCACCTTGCCGGATCGAATCACTTCGATTCCTGCAATCTTGGGACTATGAAGTAGAAAAACTTTGTCCATGCTCGATCCATAAGCGGTACGATAAATCGTAAACGTTTCCGAAAGTCCGGCTCCTTTCTTCGCAATCACCATTCCGGTGAACGCTTGAATTCTCTCCTTGTCTCCCTCGGCAACCCGTGTATTGACACGAACGGTATCCCCAATGCTAAATGCCGGGGTCTCTTTTTTCATATAATGAGCTTCAAGCTCCTCAATGACTGGCAAACGGCTCACAGTTTCTCTCCTTCAATAATTTCACTAATTCGGGTCTTACTCGCCCCGTTTTATTTAAAGCTTCTTGTTTACGCCATTTCTGAATTTCGGCGTGGTGCCCCCCTAATAATATAGGAGGCACTTCTAATCCTTCAAAGATCTCGGGACGCGTATACTGAGGCGCATCAAAGATCCCCTCCTGGAATGAGTCTTCCCGAACAGAATCGGGATCGCCAATCACCCCAGGCACAAATCGAGAAATCGCATCCACTGCGACAAGAGCGGCAGCGCAGCCGCTCGTCAACACATAATCACCGATGCTCAGTTCTTCATCGATCTCTAAAGCGATGACCCTCTCATCGATCCCCTCATAATGGCCACACACAAAAATTAAATGCTCCTTTGCGGCCAATGTTTCGCAACGCGCTGCATTCAATAGAGATCCTTGAGGGGAAAGATAAATGACGTGGGATTTAGGAGATTGCCTCGTGTGGCGGATCGCCCTCGCCAAAGGTCCCGGCGTCATCACCATGCCGGGCCCTCCCCCAAAGGGGCGGTCATCTACTTTCCCATGCTTGTTTTCCGCAAAATCCCGAACATCAGTACACCGAATATCCAAAATCCCTTTTTCACGAGCCCGCATTAACATGCTTACCTGCAACGGACTTTCAAAATATTTCGGGAAAAGAGACAGGATATCGATGGTGAGCACGGCTATTTTTTCTTACGCTGAACTCTGGCTTTTTCTCTTTTTGCCGTCTTTCTCGCCGTCATCTGCTTCACAATATCGGGAGAAATGGTATTGACGAGAGACAACACTCGATCGCTCACTTGAGCGCCATGGTTGACCCAGTGCTGAAACCGCTCCAAATCCACTACGCAATTGGTCTCCGCAGAACCGAAAGGATTATACCACCCTAACTTTTCCACATACTTTCCATCTCTGGGATGACGAACGTCCGTAACAACGATCCTAAATTGCTGACGGTTGCTTGCACCCTGCTGTCTCATACGTATGACTAACGCCATTGATTCTTACCTTTCATTTGTTTCTCTAACATTGACAGATCCTTACCTTTCAGATCCGGCATATTTTTAAAAAGCTGCTTCACCCGTTTAAAATTTTTCACTAAACGGTTCACATTGTCCAGCGGCACGCCACTACCCCCGGCTACCCTTTTGCGACGGCTGATATCCAACTCATCTTTTTCCTGCCGCTCCCGCGGAGTCATCGAAAGAATGACTGCTTCCAAAGTTTTAAATTCTTTATCGGAAACATCCATATCACCCATGGAACCCATACCAGGCATCATTTTCATCAAGCTCTTTAAGGGCCCCATCTTCTTTACCATGGACATCTGCTTCAAATAATCTTCATAAGTGAAAGACGCCTTGCGAAGCTTTTGCTCCATCTCGCGGCTTGTTTCTTCATCCATGTGTTCTTTTGCGCGCTTCACTAGATTAATCACATCGCCCATACCGAGGATCCGATCCGCCATGGAACGAGGATGAAATACCTGCAGGTCTTCTATTCTTTCTCCACATCCTTCAAACTTCAAAGGCTTTTGCGTCACTTCTCGAATAGAAATCGCAGCTCCCGCACGCGCATTCCCATCGAGCATGGTCAGTACAGTCCCTGTAATTTGCACTCTTTTATCAAACTCGGCCGCGATACGCACCGCGTCTTGTCCAAGAGCCGCGCTTGCGACAAACAAAACTTCCCGGGGAGAGCAAATTTTCTTAATATCTGCCAGCTCCGCCATCAACGGCTCGTCCAAATGCATCCGTCCCGCCGTATCGACAATCAGAACATCAAACCCCTCGCGCTTTGCCTTTTCATACGCTTTTTTTGCAACCTCGCGAGGATCTTTCTCCCCTTCTAGAGAGAAAACAGGAAGATCTAAAGATTGTCCCAAAATCTTTAGCTGCTCCACAGCCGCCGGCCTCTGCAAGTCGCATGCAGAGAGGAGGATTTTCTTTTGCTTCTCCTGTCTTCGGATGAAAGCCGCTATTTTCGCACAACTCGTCGTTTTTCCCGATCCTTGCAGGCCGCAGACCATGACCACCGATAACTTTCCATTGAGATCAAGCGGCGCCTCTTCAGATCCCATGAGGTTCGTCAATTCTGTATGAACAAGATCGATAAACTGCTGCCCGGGGGAAATTGATTTGAGAACGGCCTCTCCTAAAATTTTTCCTTTAATTCCCTGAATCAACCGACTGACAACAGCATAATTGACATCGGCATCCAGAAGAGCCAAACGAACTTGACGGATCGCATCTGCGATATTTTCTTCCGTTAAAACCTTTTTCCCCGAAAATCCGGAAAAAAGGTTTTGAAATTTTTCAGTAAGAGCGCCAAACATGCAAATAGCCTTTAAAGCACAGAATCATACCTGAGCGCTTGATTCCTTTTCAAGGAAAAAAAATCGATCTTTCCCCGACCAATCTTGGACGCGCCTCTTTATAGCCCAAACAGGGGAATTAAAAATATAATTTAACGAATCTCCTTGATCGAATCCCATTTCTAA